>JBIKQN010000293.1:0-3151 GCA_044349615.1 Phycisphaerales bacterium | reverse complement strand
CGTATTGATTGAGAATCCCAACGCCAACATCACCGCGAATGTTCCAATGATCGATACCGGAATGGCAATCATTGGAATCAGTGTTGTTCGGAAACTCTGAAGGAACACGTAGATAATGATCAATACAAGGAGTGCAGCCTCCCAGAAAGTGGAGACAACTTCTTCAATTGATGCTTTAACGAACTTTGTAGTGTCGTAGTTGATTCGATAGTCAACGTCCTCTGGAAAGTCCTTCTTCAGGGATTCCATGGCCGCGCCAACACCCTTAGCAATCTCAAATGCATTCGATCCGGGAAGCTGGAAGACGCCTAGTAAGCCGCTGGCTTCTCCGTCTTGCTTGCCGACGGTGGCGTAACTGGCGGCGCCAAGTTCTACGCGTGCAACATCCTTAAGGAGCACGGTTCCATTCTTTCCACTGCGTACAACAATTTGCTCAAACTCTTTAACCTGCTCTAGCCGACCAAGTGTGTTGACCTGCATCGTGAAGGCAGGTATTGCAGTCGTTGGTGTTGCGCCAGTCTGTCCGCCAACAGCTTGGCGATTCTGCTCATCGATTGCCTTGTAGACCACCTGTGGCTCAAGCCCAAGCGCTGCAAGCTTCTGTGTGTCCATCCAGATGCGCATTGAATATTGGCGCAGTCCAAAGTTGGAAACCTGCGCAACTCCTGGTATGCGCTGCAGCGTTTGGACGATATTGATGTCAGCGTAATTTGCAAGAAAGTCTGCGTCATAGGTCCCCTTTGGGGACCGCAGTCCGACTACTTGCACAAAGTCTGTTGACTGTTTGCGAACGGAAATACCTTGTCGCTGCACTTCGGGCGGCAACTGCGGGATTGCAGTCTGCGCATAATTCTGCACATCGACGGTGCCGATCGACAGGTCATAGCCGACATCGAATGTCACAGTGATCACGGCGTTGCCACCGTTCACCGAATTGCTTGACATATAGATCATGCCGGGCACACCGTTGATTTGCCGCTCTAGCAACCGCGTTACTACATCGGAGGTGGTCTCTGCAGATGCTCCGGGATAAAACGCTGACACCTGGACGGTGGGCGGCGTAATTGGCGGGAACTGTGAGACGGGCATGATGGTCATTGCTAGACCACCAGCGATCACCATGAGTAAGGCGATCACTGTTGCAAAGATCGGACGCTTGATGAAGAAGTCAATCATTTGGCGGCCTTGTTCATCCGCTTCTCGATCTTGTCTTCTACAGCCTCAAGCATGACTTCGGGGGCAATCGTCTGCGAGCCATCGCGAAGCTTCTGCATGCCCTCAATGACGAGTGTTTCATCAGCAGTAAGACCTTCGGTAATCACAATCCCGGCACCACCGCGCGGACCCGTCTTTACAACCTTCTGACGCGCCTTGCCCTCAGCATCGACCACCCAGAGCGTGGCGGCGGCTGTTTGATAAGTCAGCGCATTTTCAGGTATGGAAACTGCATTTTTTAGTTCATCCACCTTTAGTTTCACGGTCACGTATGCGCCTGGCGCCATCATGAGGTCGGTGTTGGGAACTTCAATCCGAGTGCGAATGGTAGAAGTTTCGCGACTCACTGAGTTATCAATAAAGATCACCTTTCCAGAGCGTGACCATGCCCCTCCCGGAAGCGAGGCTAGGGTTGTTCCATCATTAGCAAGTTGCATGCGACGTAGTGCCGGGATGTCAGAGTCAACGGGTTCGAACTCCACCCACAGCGGATCCATCTGCCGCACGGTGACAAGTGTGTCTTGTGGCGTGACGGATGTACCCGCGTACTTGTTGGTTGCACTGGTCTGGCCTGTCAACGGACTGGAGATTCGAGTAAAGGAAAGATTGAGATTGGCATCGTCAAGTGCCGCACGCTTTGCATCAAGATTGGCCTCTGCGGTGCGCTGATTCGCAAGCATTTGGTCGAACACTTCTTGTGAGATGGCAGACACTTCAACCAGTGGGCGATTGCGCGTTACCTTGTCGCTGGCATTCTTGAGTTCAGCCTCTACTACAGCAATATCAGCCTTGGCTTTTTCAACAAGCACTTTGTATGGCCGCGGATCAATGACATAAAGCATCTGTCCATCCGTTACCGCTTGGCCGTTGGTGAAGCCCTGCGTATCAATCCATCCGGTTACCCGGGGAATAATGTCAACGGTTCGAACGCTCATGGTCATGCCGGGGTATTCGCGGTACACCGGCACATCAGACACTGTCGGCTTGATGGTGCGCACTGGTGATGGCGGCATGCCAGCTGGACCCTGCGGCGCGCGCGAGCATGCCGCGGCGAGCGTAGTGACCAGCACGAATGCCGTAGTAAATGGAATCTTCTTCATGTTCGTATGTCGGGGCTCAGCCGTTTGAGCGGTCGCTCGATGCAGTGGTTGGCGCCAAGAAATCATTGGCGGTGGGGGTCGGATTGAATCGCTTGACATCATCTACAGCGGTCGGCATTGGGCTGTTCTCCCAGCCACCACCGAGCGATCGATAGAGCTCAACGCAGTCCTGCGCTACGAGGCCTTCGGCCTGCGCGAGACCATTTCGCGCCAGTACCGATGCCTGTAGAAACTCAATAAGGCGGGAGATGTCGATTGTTCCGGCGTTGTATTGCATGAACGCCAAGTCATAGGAACTGTTGATTTCTCTGGCGCTGTCCGTGAAATTACTTCGAACAGCGCGTGCGGCAGTGAACGCTGAGATTGATGCTTCCACCTGATTCACCGCCGTTACCACGGTCAACTGGTAGCGCAACAGCGCATCAGCAGATCGCGCCTTTGCTTGCTTGACGCGCGCTTCAGCTGCGCCCGTCAAGATGTTCATAAAATTCCAATTGATCGCGGGCGTGATCCCATATGTCATATTCTTGTTGACATTCGATATGTCAGAAAAATCTGGCGTCTGAATGATGAAGTTGCCAGTGAATGTAAACCGTGGCAAGTAACCCGCTTCGGCCACGCCGATCTCCGCAGTAGCAGCCTGGAAATTGCGCTCAGCTGCCTGAACATCGGGGCGGCGCATGAGGAGTGTGGAAGGAATACCTACCGCGATGGGCATGTCCACCGAGGGCACTTTGCCTTCGTTTTCCACCATGCCGCGCACGCGTTCTGGTGTTTCAGCCAACAAGATGCAGAGTCCAGAAAGCTGCCTAGCAATCATGCCATCAAAGCGGACT
>JBIKQN010000292.1:0-3154 GCA_044349615.1 Phycisphaerales bacterium | reverse complement strand
ATGCACGGTCGTTGTCAGCGATGACAGCGAAATGTGCTGCCCCTGATCAACATGCATGAGCTGCGTCCGAGCAAACTCCGTGTCTCCGGGGAACACAGCAATGCGAGCAGAGAGAAGCGGCGATATATCAATGATGATGGACATGGTGAGTGCTCAGTGCAGTGCAGCGAATGAAACTCGCTACGAAGCTTCCGACGAGACCCCGTGACGCGCAACAACAATGATTCCGATGGCAAGCACTGCCACAATCACTGCCGAAGCAATGATGCCAACCCGGACGACGATGCGATCCTGCCGCTCCGCGCGAGCACGCGCCGCCGCATATGGCACAGTACTGAAACTTACCAAGTCATAGAGCGGGATGAATGCGTTTGGCATCAGCCGATTCAGTGCGTGGTCAAGCTTCTTCTTCAACTTGAACATGCGATGCGCAGTGCGGTCCCGCATCTCTACGAAGTTCGTCAGCGCCATGTCCGCGATCGCATCAGCATTGGGCTTGCGTTCGTGCTGGTATTCATCAATCGCGCGCGCGACATCCGCTGGATGCCGCTCAAGGGCGTCAACCAGCGCCTCGCAATCCTCGAAGCTTGCGTTTGCACCCTGACCATAGAAGGGCACGATGGCGTGCGCCGCGTCACCAAGCAGCACAAATCGACCGCCCATAGCCCACGGCCAACAACGGACAGTCACCATGGATCCCACTGGATTTTGGTCGAATTCCCGTACTAATTGTGGCATCAGCGGCACGGCATCGGGGTAGTCCCGACGGAATCGCTCCAAGGCAGCACGGCCATCGCGAATGGTTGCGAACGATGATTCATCGCTGCTCGGCGCCGCATCGAACGGCCAGAAGAGCGTGCATGTGAAACTTCCATCTGGATTCGGAAGCGCAATCATCATGCTGCTGCCACGCGGCCAAATGTGAAGCGCCTTTGGATCCATGGCGAACGGCGCATGCGGACCAACTGTCACTGGTGGAATCGAAAGTTCTTTATAGCCGTGCGCAAGCGATGATTGCGAATACTCAAATCGTTCGCGCCGCTCAAGATGGCTGCGCACCGCACTGAATGAGCCGTCAGCACCAACAACAAGATCAGCCGTGGCGCTCATACGCACTCCATCCGGACCTTCCATGATGGCGGCGCCACCCTGCTCATCAAGTGCAACGCAACGGTGATCGAATGTGAATTGCACCGTTGGATGCGCAGCCGCCGCACGCAGGAGCAGCATGTTGAGCGCGCTGCGGCTGAAACTCATGATTGCACGCGCCGGATCAGCCGAATACGGAACGAACGCCGTCGCTCCAGTAGTTGAGTGCAACATGCGCCCGGGCATGCGAATGCCATGCTCCTTGACCTCAGCAGCAAGACCAGCTCGCTCTAGGGCATGAAGACCGCGCGCACTGATGGCAAGGTTGATCGATCGACCGCCAACCGTCCCTCGAGCACGCGGATCGCCACGACGCTCAAAGACACGCACTTCCCAGCCGCGTTGGCCCAAAAAGTGGGCAAGAAGCGAGCCGCCGAGTCCAGCGCCGATGATGACTGCAGTGCGTGGCATGTGTGGAGAGGAGTAGGGAGATAAGCCCGCCGCATCGGAGCGCCGCGCGCAATGCGCAACGCGCATGTCGACCGGGGCGCTACTTTAGGCGGTAAGTGTTGTATGGATGTCCGTAAAACTGTTGTAAAGCGGTGCAGGTGCAAGGCGAATGATATTGGGCTCGCGGAAGTCACAAATGATGCCGCGACGGCCAAGTCCCGAATGGTGCGCGCGGGCTTCGCGATCGAATGCGATGCTCAGCTGCGCGCCATGTGCCCCCGGAGTGCTGGGAGTAAGTACCACACCCGAGGAAAGTGGTGATGTAGGAAGCAAGGCACGCATATATGCCGTCATCGCCAAACTCTTGGCATGCAGTGCGTCCATGCCCACACGGTCGAAAATCTGCAGGCTTGCAAGAAGCGGCGCGAGCGCCAGAATCGGAGGGTTGGAAAGTTGCCATCCGTCCGCGCCCTCGCGAGCAACAAACTCCGGAGCCATGGCGAATCGGGTCTTTGGATCGTTGCCCCACCAACCAGCAAAGCGCGGCAAGGAAACATTGGCTCCGTGACGCTCATGAACAAAGCACCCCGCCACTGCTCCCGGACCGGAGTTCAAGTATTTATACGAGCACCAACATGCAAAGTCGACGTTCCAGTCATGGAGCCGGGCTGGAAGGTTCCCCGCCCAATGCGCAAGATCCCAGCCAGCCATTGCACCAACTGCATGTGCCGCCGCCGTGATGCGCTCGATGGAAAATGCCTGTCCCGTAGCGTAATTCACGCCACCGATCATCACTAAAGCCAGCGCGTCACCAGCGGCACGAATCGCTTCCATGATGTCTTCTTCACGGATCAACGCCTCGCCGGTTCGCGGACCAATTTCCAACACATGTTGCGCGGGATCAAGACCGCGCGCATGCACATGCGAATGCACTGCATAGGTATCACTTGGAAATGCACCCCGCTCCATGATGATCTTCGTGCGGCTGCCTTCCGGGCGCCAGAAACTCACCATCATCAGATGAAGATTGACGGTCAGCGAGTTCATCATCACCACTTCACCGGGGCGCGCTCCCACCAAGCGCGCTCCCATCTCGCTGAACTGCTCGTGGAAATCGACCCACGGACGACGCGACAGTACATGCCCTTCGACAGCAAGGCGTGACCAATCTTCCAGTTCTTCCTGCACCATGACGCGCGCAGTGCGCGGCATCAGCCCGAGCGAATTGCCGCATAAATAAGTGACTGGACGTCCATCATCGCGGAACGGATGCTCAAACTCTGCGCGCACAGTTCGCAACGGATCTGCTGCGTCGAGTGCCGCTGCATAGTTTGCGGATGTGTCAAAGGGCGCGGCACTTGCTGTCATAGTCATAAGCGTGCATTCACATGAGGTGCGGGTGATTCATATGCAGCGCATCGCACCGCGTGATCGGCGCGGATGCCCAGAAACGCAGCTGCGGATCCGTGCAGGATGCTCGCGCGGACTTCCTCGTCAAGCCACGGCGCGGCACGCACAACAGCGCCCGGCGAAAGTTCACCAAGCGGGAACGGATAGTCGGTACCAAGCGCAACTTTGCCCGGTCCGGCTACAGAAAGCAAGAGCCGCAACGCCT
>JBIKQN010000291.1:0-3160 GCA_044349615.1 Phycisphaerales bacterium | reverse complement strand
CCGGCTGGTGCGCGTGCAGGTTGGCAGAACCGTCCAGGCGAGAATGGTGATCGTGATCTGAAACTTGTGGATGCGATCGTTGCAAGCCTGCGTGCCGATGGTTGGGTGAATGACACGCGTATCTATGCCACTGGTCACTCAAACGGCGCCGGATTTACCTATGCGCTGTGGCTGGCGCGGCCGGAGATGCTGGCTGCGGTTGCACCTGTGGCGGGAGGATCACTCTCCGTGCGTTCACTGACGCCGCTTCCCTGCATGCATGTGGCTGGTCGAGCAGACACCATCGTGCCATTTGCAGGTCAAGAACGAGTGATGGCAGCAGTCCGTGTCGTTGACGGATGCACCGGATCTGGGACGCCATGGGCAAAAGATTGCACGCTCTATGCATCGAAGGTCGGCACACCGGTGGTGACCATGATCACCGATGGCGGTCACCAATATCCCCGCGAGGCGCCGCCACTCATCGTGCGCTTCCTGAAGGACCAAGCAGCGCCTCTCCTCTTCGGTCCGCCAACTCCCGGGCTGAATTGGCCGCGGTCCAGACCGATATCTGGCTGAGCAACGTCGACAAATTCTCCTGGGAACGAACCGCGATCGCGAGGTAGACTCCTTCCTCCAACGCGGCCGCTGTGGAACGTACCGCGTAACTAATTACAAAGAATGCAACAACCAATGATGACCTTCGCCGGATCACTTCTTCTCGTCAGCGCATCGCTGTTCAGCGCGCCTACGTTCGCAATGCAGACTGCACCAGCCAGCCAGGCAGCCGCTGCTCCCTCTGAATGGCCACAGGCCATCACCGAGAACGGCGCCACCTTCACCGTGAACGAACCGTCGTACACGGCCATTTCGGGCAACACGGTCACCATGCGGGCCATCGTGACCGTCAAGCGCGGAACCGCTGCCCCGACAACCGGAACCATTCAGATGACTGGCGTCATTGCCACATCCGACAATCCCGGCATTGTTGAACTCAACGAATTCACGATCACGAGCTGCGACTTTGCCGACGGCTCCGGCAACGTCGTGAAGGATGAGTTCACCAGATTGCTTGATGGCATCGGCTTTGATGCGTCGCTCTCCACCATTGTCGAGGGCATTGCCATTGATGCATCGCGCGATGTGTCTGGTCTTTCCAATGCAGTTCCAACCATCAAGGTGGTTGAAAGTCCTGCTGTGCTGATTTCCGTGAACGGCAAGCCACAATTCGGCGGCTGCGGAAGTAGCGGCTGGCAGCGCGTCGTCAACACCCCATGCATCCTGCTCAAGTCTCCAGAGAACGCGTGGTATGCGCGCGTTGGTGGCTCACAGTGGGTCAGCGCTGCGTCCATCAATGGACCATTCACGGCTGCCTCAGACATGCCGCCGCAGGACGTGATGTCCGCGATCGGCAAGGCTCCAACGCTGCCAGAACCCGTGAAACAAGCCACCGCAGCCAACCCAGTGACACGGCGCGCAGGTCCGCCACCGAATGTGATCATCGCGACTGCTCCCACTGTCTTGGTGTCCATCTCCGGCAAGCCACAGATGTCCAGCATTTGTGAAGGCGTTGATAGCGTCAGTAATTCCGCCGACACCGTTCTGCGCTGTGCTGGTCAGTGGTGGGTACTCGGCGCAGGCCGTTGGTTCTCTGCTCCCAACCTCAATGGACCGTGGACATTTGTTGCTGCATCGCAATTGCCCCCAGCATTTGCAAATATTCCGGCAACTGGTCGCTTTGTTGGCGTACGCGCCAGTATTCCAGCGACCAACGAGGCAAAGACCGCAGTCGTCAACAGCAACTTGGTTCGCACGCTGACGATTGAGCGTAACGCGCCATGCAATGTGAAGTTCCGCGGTCCTGGGAATTTCATTTCAATTGATGGCACTCCGCTCAGTTACGCAACCAATTCAACGCAGCCAGTGGTCAATGTCAACGGCACGATGTACTGCTGCGACAACGGCGCCTGGTACATGGGCACCAATCAAGGCGGTCCATGGTCTGTCTGCGATTCAGTTCCTGAGCAGATCTACTCGATTCCCCCATCATGCCCGATCTATGCATGCACCTATGTAGAGGTCTACGGAAGCACCAGTGAAGCCGTCACCTTCGGTTCCACAAGCGGCTACATGGGCACCTATCTGCAAAGTGGCACGCCGGTCTACGGAACGGGCTACGACTACAACGGGACTGCACCGCCAACGGTGGGCCCTGATGCTGCAGCGGCTGCAAATGTCGAGTCGTACCTTGCGCCGGCATATCCAAATACCTACGGCAACCAGGCTGAATACTCGCCTGATGATGGCACCTACGCACCGCCTTCAAACAACGACTACATCGACGGTTACCCGGATGTCTATCCGAGCGTCTATGAGAATGGTTACGGCGGATACGGCTGGAGCCCCTACTGGGGCGCTGCCTACGGCTATGGCTACGGCGGATACGGCGGATACGGCTACGGCTACAACGACTGGGGTCGATGGAATCGGCACTGGGC
Organism: Phycisphaerales bacterium; assembly: GCA_044349615.1. Classification (GTDB taxonomy): domain Bacteria; phylum Planctomycetota; class Phycisphaerae; order Phycisphaerales; family SM1A02; genus UBA966. The sequence continues at coordinate 683 of JBIKQN010000291.1, read as the reverse complement.
GGATAATGGTCGCTTCGGTCGCGCTGGCGGTATCGGTGGCGTAGGTGGCATTGGACGTGGTGTTGGCGGCGTTGGTGGTGTTGGCGGCGTCGGTCGCGGTGTTGGAGATGCCGGTCGAGGCGTAGGCGGTGTTGGTGGTGTTGGTGATGCCGGTCGCGGTGTTGGCGGCGTTGGTGGCGTTGGCCGCGGCGGTGCTGGAGCTGGTGGCTGGGGCCGAGCTGATGGCGGCCGGAATGCCACTGGCATGGCTGGCGGCAGCGACGGTCGCGAGGCAACCGGCATGGGTGGATACGGTCGCGAAGGCGGCAACCGTGAGGCGACTGGCATGGGTGGATACCCACGTCAGAGCGGCGCTGGTAACCGCAACTCGTCTGGATTCCACCAGGCGCAGTATCGCGGTGGCTCGCGTGGCGGGTCGCGCGGCGGCGGTGGTGGTCGGCGCTGATGAATGCCTGACAATTACAGTGACTTGAGCGCGGGCGCTGGTGCACATTGCATCAGCGCCCGCGCTGTCTTTGTGCGGCCAGGTGGCCGTTGTCAACAGACGGCCCTTTACTGGCTCGCAATCGCCTTACGAGGACAGCGACTGAGCGCCGCTTTGTCCTCTCCGGCGAGTGCGGCCAGGTGGCCGCTGTCAACAGAGGGCTTCTTGATGTCTGATCATGGGGGTTGGTAGCGATCAA
>JBIKQN010000290.1:0-3176 GCA_044349615.1 Phycisphaerales bacterium | reverse complement strand
CAATGAAAGTTTCCGACCTTCCGCAGCCACGGGGCTGCGAACGCCTGCGCAGGGGCGATTGTAGCGGGTTCCTTTGAGAGCGTCCCGAAACTTTCATTGACACCGAACGGTCCGGTGGCGTAGATTCGCGACCCTTCCCGGGCATCCGGAAGGGGGTCGGCTGCGTAGCCCTCCACCGAAGGATCGGTGGGGCCACTCGCCTCCCGCCCTCCGTCTGCCCCGTTCAGCCATTCTGGCTGGGCGCCGTTTGTCACGAGCCGTCCCCGATTTCCGGGGCGGCGCACCGAAATTGAGGTCCAGAAGTGCACGTCCTGAAGCGTTCGCAGCTGATTGTCCCGCTCGCACTCGTTGCCATGACAGGCGGCTGGACGCTGTCTGCATTGGCGCAGGACGGCGCCGCTTCCGCGGCAGCTCAGTCGGAAGGAGGGTCTGACCGCGCCAAACTCGTTGAAGCGGCAACGCTCTTTGTTCACAACATCATGATCGCCAAGCCTGAAGGGGCATCGGCAGCGGCCAATGTATTGCTTGCGGACTCTGTAGAGCCAAGCGAACTCGCCATGGTGATTGATGGAGCAGAACTTGGCAAGCGCATGGATGAGGCGTTCCGACGCAGCCGTCGCATGACTGAGGTGGCAGACGCATCAGCTGCACTTGAAACCAAACTTGAAGCAGGCAGGCAGTTGCTCGCGCGCAAGATTGATCGCATTGAAGAAGCGGTCAAGATGCTCGTTGGTCCGATGCGCGGACAGATGATCGCTTCCGACCGATTGATGGCAGCTGGCGAATATGCAGTGCCCGCGCTCATGCGCCAAATCGTTGAAGGGCGTGACCTGGGGCTAGAAGCCGCTTCCATGCGCATGCTGGTTGAAATGCGTCGCCAGGCAGCGCTCCCGCTTGCGCTTTCGGTGAAGTCGCTTGATCCGGCTGCGCAGCGCAAGATATGCGTGATTCTTGGGCAACTTGGCTACCCAGTCTCGGTTCCGGTGCTCTTGGATCTAGCACAAACGAAGGGCGTTACCCCGGATGTCACGGGTGCTGCCATGGACGCCGTGCGCGCGCTCGGCGCCACTGACCGTCCGGCGCACGAGGCGTATGCGGATCAGGCCTATGCGTTCCTCACAGCAGATCCATCGCTCGCTGCCTATCCGTCAGAGTCCATGCAGAATGTATGGAAGTGGACGGAGTTTGGTGGGCTCGCTGCTGACCGTATTTCCACACGCGTTTATTTCGATGCGATGGCCATGATGCTTTCGCGCCGAGCGCTTGAACTTGATGCGAGTGATGATCGTGCGCTCGCCATCTTTGTAGCCGCGGACTTGCGTCGTGAGGCTTCGATGGCCGAGGGCGTGATTGATCCACTCTTTGATGGCCAGGGACGCTCTGCGCAGTTCTATGCAACTGCCGCTGGTCCGCAGACGATGCAGGCCGTGTTGCAGATTGGCATGGACTTGTCAGACACCACGCTTGTGCGCGCTTCGCTTGCGGCACTGCGCGAGACCGCTGGCGCGTCGGCCATGATTGGTGATGGATCAACCGCAGTGGTCAAGGCCCTTGACTATGCAGATCGACGCGTGCAGTTTGAGGCCGCGTTCACATTGGCATCCATTACGCCAAAGGCTTCCTTTGCTGGCAGCGAGCAAGTTGTGCCGCTCCTCGCTCAGGCAGTTCGTGGTGGCAGTCAAACCTATGTGGGCGTGATCAGCCGCGGTACCGAGGATGCACAGCGCATCGCTGGTGCTCTTCGCGGGCTTGGATTCATGCCGTTGACCGCTGCGCGTGATGCCAAGGAATTCGGGGCGATTGCCGCGCGCAATGCTGGTGCGGACATGGTGGTCATTGCTGGTAGTGGCGCTCAGGTGCGTTCGCAATACCAGTCTGTGCGCGCGATGCGCATTGGATCCATGGTCCCGATCATTGTGGTCGCCCAGCCAGCTGACAAGGCTAGTTTGGACAAGCTTGCTGATGATGGTCGTACCGTGGTGCTCGGCGCTGACATTTCTGATGATGCATTCAAGGCCGGCGCAGACGCATTGGTCGCGAAGGCTCTCGGTGGTCGATTGGGCGCAGCGGATAGTTCGCGGTATGTCAACGATGGAGTCGACGCGCTCACGCGCATTGGTTTGGCATCGGGCAGCGTCTACAAGATCTCTGATGCAGAGTCAGGGCTTGTGGATGCACTTCGCACGCAGGAAGGGCAAGTCAAGGTGTCTGTTGCAGCGCTTCTGTCCATGGTGGATAGCACGCGGGCTCAGCGGGCGATCATTGATGCGGCGCTTGCTGCTGAGGGTGATGAGCAGACGATGCTCTTGGCACCAGTTGGTCAGGGCGCACGGCGCTTTGGCTCGAAGGCAACCACAGCTCAGGCTGATGCGATTCGCGAATTGGTGAAAAAGTCCACTGGATCACTTGCAGATGCAGCGGCAGCTGCGTTCGGTGCGTTGAGTTTGCCATCGAGTGAGGCTGTTGATTTGATCATCAAGTCTCGCGTGCCGGGAGTGCGGGTTGCGCCAACTGATGAAGTTCCAGCAGGTGATGCTGGTTCAGGTGGTGCGGCTGACGAGCCCAAGCAGGGTGCGGCTGAGGCGAATGACAGCGATGTTTAACTGGGAGTGAATCAAGCGCCGGAGCGTGTTGCGTGCGAGGAGTTGCGCGCGCGTGCGTGCTGGTGCGGAGTGGGCGGTATCGTTGGAGGTTTGGATGTGGTTGTCAGTGCCACCCTAGCTCAGTGGTAGAGCAGTGCTTTCGTAAAGCACAGGTCGTGGGTTCGAGTCCCATGGGTGGCTTTCACTACGCAACAGGCGGTGCCCTTCGGGCAGCGCCTGTTGCTGCGTTTCAGCCTCCCAGCGCATCGCCTTTGGCGACGCGCGTTCCTTCGGCCGATTGGATCGGCCGAAGGAACTGGTCCTCGCGCTTGATGCCCGCGCGGCCTGGCCGCTTGGGCAGTCGCGTCGAGTCCCATGGGTGGCTTTCACGTCGCAACTGGTGGTGCCCTTCGGGCAGCGCCTGTTGCGTCCCACGGGTGGCTTTCGCGGCGGGGACCCAGGCTTCGTCGCTGCGCGACATTGGCTGGGGGGGCGTCCGTGATTCGGGTGGAAGTCGTCCAAGCGGGGAACTGGTGGGAATGACACACGCTCCCGGGTGCTGGGGCACCGCGGGAGCGTGGGGTTCTCATCGGG
>JBIKQN010000289.1:0-3189 GCA_044349615.1 Phycisphaerales bacterium | reverse complement strand
CCTCGACCGCGTGGCCACGCATATCTTGGCCTTTGAAGGCGATAGCAAGGTCTTCTTCTACAACGGAAACTACTCCTCATACGAAGCCGATCGGCATCGCCGCATGGGCCTCGCTGCCGATGCACCACCGCGCCGGCTGCAGTACCGCGCACTCTCCCGCTGACGTTCGCCATGCATACAGCTCGACTCATCGCCGGCATTCCCGCTGTCAACAAGAGCCTTTTTCATGCGGTTCGGTTTTCCGTTGGCGATCCAGCCGCCTGCATTGACTTTCTACGGGATGGGCAACCGGCGCACCGCCTGTTCATCGTGCGGGATATCGAGATGGGTCGGGCACGCGAGCATGCTCGCGCTGATGCAGTGTCATGCCCGCGTGACTTTGAGCCTGCGGGAGGTCTGTCTGGTGATCGGGAAACTGCCACTGCACAAGCAGTGGCGGAATGCCTGCGTCGGCAGCACATCACGGTCGTTGTGTCTGATCGAACGCTTCCGCTGATCTTTGCGGATCATCTGCGACAAGCTGGTATTGCATTGGAATACGACGCCTCAATGGGCGTTCTTTCACGCCGGTCAAAGGACGCGCAGGAGGTTGAGTGGCTCCAGAGTGCGCAGTCTGCCACGGAAGATGCCATGCGCATGGCATGTGAGACGGTGGCGCGTGCGTCTGCCGATGCAAATGGCGTCCTGCACCACCAAGCCGAGCGCCTTTCGGCAGAACACCTGCGGTTCATGATTGATGTGCATCTTCTGAAACTTGGTTTCAGCAATCAGCCAGCCATTGTTGCATGCGGAGCGCAAGGTGCGGACTGCCATGAGCACGGCCATGGTGACTTGCGAACTGGGCAACCGGTGATCGTTGACATCTTTCCGCGTTGTCAGAAGACTTTCTACAACGGTGACTGCACGCGCACGGTGGTGCATGGAGACGTACATCCGGAAGTGATGCGCATGCACAGCGCGGTACTTGAGGCGAAACGCGCGGCGATTGCCGCCGTGCGCACAGGTGCAACGGGTGAAGATGTCCACCGCGCCACGCTTGGCGTCATTCATGCGCATGGATTTGCCAGTGGCATGCCACCAGCCGATGCGCCCGACACATGGTGCGGCATGACGCACGGCACAGGTCACGGTATTGGGCTTGATGTCCATGAGCCGCCGCTCCTAGATTTCAAGGGTCCCGCGCTTGTGACGGGCGATGCCCTCACCGTGGAGCCAGGGCTCTACGGACGCGCGCACGGGGGCGTGCGTGTGGAAGACATGGTGATCGTTCGGGCCGACGGCGCCACCAACCTCAATTCACTCTTTGAGGGGCTTTCTTGGCGCTGATTGAGCAGGCTGTGAGCGAACTCAGTCGTCGTCTGAACTACGCGGCTTCCGTGTAAGTCCGAGTTCTGCATCGAGTTCAGGACCTGCAGCCTCAACATCAGCGTCAAGTTCGTCCATTCGGGGACGATTGCTGCGTACGAATCCCTTGGCAGCTTGCTTGCAAAGAGCTTCAAGTGCCTGATGCAACTTCTCATGGTCTGGCACAGAGTCAAGAGCGGCCATGAGGAAATCGATCTGTCGATCAAGTTCAAGACCTGTGTCGAGCATCTCGATGGCGGCGTCGCCAAGTTGCTCCATGGCGCCGACGAACCACTTGTAGTCCGGCTTGTCCCAGTCCTTTGGTGGGTCAATGCGCGCTCGGATGGTCATCTGCCCAATCGCCACAACCGGGCAGAGGCGCAGGATGGAGAGTGGCTCGCGACACATGATGGCCACAGGAATCTCTCGTCGGAGCGCAGCGAGACGAAGCCGCCGAGCATCAGCACCCACACACGGGGGTTGGATCAGGTAGCAGCCCGGGGTGAGCGGCATATCTTCGGTGATATCTGCCTGCAGAATGGTGAGCTTCTTGTTGCCCAAGGCTTCTTGAATTCGTTGACGGCGAGCTTCTTGGAGTGGAAGAATCACGCGGGCGAGCAAGGCATAGTCTTCCTTGCTGCGCGAGATCTCCATGGCTCTATGCGCTAGGCGCTCGGCCTCAAACCACTGCGACCTGCGTAGCGCCGTTTCTGCGCGCTCCATGATCTCGTCAACCATTTCGTGTCGCGGAGAGGCGTTCATCCGGTAAAGCATAACCTCCGACCCGCCGCGAGCGGGTTACCCCATTCCGTTGCTATCTCAAGAGGAGTTAGTCCCGACGACCGCGACGGTCGTCAAGACGCTGTGTTTCCAGGGACCGCCCGTGGACCCCGCGCGCCTGCGCGTTCACGGCGTTGACCAGAATCTCCACAGAACGGACTCCGGGGTACTTGGCCATGAGGCCACTGATCTTCTCGGCCAGGCTGCCGCCCCGATCTCGGAAGAGGCGCTTGTACGCCTCCTTCATGGCTTCGATGTCAGTTTCTGTGAATCCGCGGCGCGCCATGGCAATGTGATTGTGCCCGCGCACCTCGGCGGGATTCCCTTCCACGATCATGAAGGGCGGCACATCCATGCTGACGCGCGCCATTGCTCCCACGAACGCGCATGTGCCAATGACCACAAAGTGGTGAATGCCCGCGCCACCACCAACATTCGCGTTGTCCTGAACAACCGAATGTCCGGCAAGCATCACGTTGTTGGCAAGGATGCAGCTTGTTCCCACAATGCAGTCGTGTGCAATGTGCACCGTACCCATGATGAGATTGTCGCTTCCGATGCGCGTCCAGCCGCCGCCATTCTCGGTGCCGCGATGGATGGTGACATGCTCACGGATCTGATTGCGATCGCCAATCTCGCACCAGCTCTTTTCACCGGTGAACTTCTTATCTTGCGGCGTGCCGCCGACGTAAGCGAACGGGAAGATGGTGTTCTGTCGACCGATCCGGGTATGCGATTCAACCACCACATTGTTCATGAGAACAGTGCCGTCGCCAATGGATACTTCCGGGCCGATGATGCACCAAGGGCCGATGTCGGCGGTGGGCGCAATGCGGGCACTTGGGTCAATGATGGCAGAACTGTGGATTGACATATGAGTGGGGTTGGATGGTTTACTGGAAATCCTGATCAACCATCATGAAGCGAATCTCTGCCTCAGCGGCGACTTTCTCGCCGACAAGGGCGCGCGCCTTGACTGCAGCACTGCGGCTAGTGGCACGCATGGTCTCTACTTCAAGCACCAATTGGTCACCCGGAGTGACCGCCTTGCGCAACTTCACCTTG
>JBIKQN010000288.1:0-3192 GCA_044349615.1 Phycisphaerales bacterium | reverse complement strand
CAAGTGGCTGACTGGTACCGGGCGGTGGAGCGGGGTGAACAATCGCCTGCAGACCCCGCTGCTGTGACAGACTTCGTGACCCGTTTACGTGAAATCCTGGCAAAGTCGCATCTCCGCGAGCAGGGTTGACGAGAGGTTCGTACGCTTTCATTGGCATGGCCGCCGCAAAGCAAACAAATCTCTTGCTAGCACCAACTGCGCGCAGCGCGGCCGGTCCGCGACTCACTGCAAAGTTACGCACGGACATTCATGACACTGCCATTCACTTCATCGTCGAGCGCTTCGCGCTGACTATTGAACAACGCACCACGCTTGCGGCCACGCCTATTCGATGGCGCCGCGGCCGGGGTGCGAGTGCTTTCTATCGTCGCCATGCGCATGGATTTGATCGCCCGCACATTCTGTTGCGTGTTCCGCCGGGAGCGACTGCACACTGGCACACCTATCGCCGTGCACGTGCTCGATACTCAACACCAGCGACCGGGATTGAAATCGACACGCGAATCCTGGCGATTGCTGTATTGATTCATGAACTGACACATGCACTGCAGCACGGGACCTGTGGTCACGAGCGGCGTACATTCAGTGAGGTTGAGACAACAGAGAATGAGATCGAGTTCATTCGTCGACATGCGCCGGAGGCATTTGCGCAGTTAATCCCGGTGCTCCGTCGCCCCCGCAAGAAGGTGCGCGGGGCACCGCCTCCACCGAGTGGACTTGCTGCTCTGCGAGCCATCGTTTTGCGTGCTGCGGGCACATTGGCGGGGCTCATTCAGCCGCGGAAGTAAGCAGCGAGCGTACGGCGCTCAGCCCGGCGACATGGCCGCTCGCCCACGCCCACTGAAAGTTGAAGCCGCCGATGCGGCCATCGACATCGCATACCTCGCCCGCAAGGTAGAGCCCTGGCACGGTTCGGCTTTCCATGGTCTGCAATCGAACCTCCGCTAGCGGGACGCCGCCAGCAGTTGCCTCGGCGAACGTAAATCCGCGATCTCCGGAAATCGGAAGCGGGGTGCCCGCAACCATCTGTGCAAGTGCACGCCTTCGATCACGAGGAAGTTGTTGCGCGGTTGCCGCTGGATCAACATCAGCGGCGGTACATACCGCGCGCATCAAGCGTTCCGAGAGATGGGCCCGAAGCACGCTCCCAACTCCGCGACCTTTGGCCTCAATCAGCGCACGATCAATGGCATCCACGTCGATGCCAGGGGTCCAAGAAAGTTCTAGTCGCGTACCCGGGTCGCTGAACTGAGCCATCAGCAGGTAGCGACTGACATTGAGAACACTCGGGCCGGAAAGACCAAAGTGCGTGCACAGCGTGCTATCCGTAAACGACACGATTTTCTTGCCAGTTCCGGAACGCAGTATGAGTTCTGCCGGCACGGTGAGTCCACTGAGTTCAGTGATCCAGTGCCCGGTAGGTAGTCGTAGCGGCACAAGAGCCGGGACAATGTGTTCGGTGACAGAGTGGCCGAGCGACCGTGCCATGTCCAAGCCTGCGCCGTCGGATCCGGACTTCGGGAGTGCCTTGCCGCCGCTGCATAGGATCAGTCGGCGGGCCATGACTTCTGCGCCACCACTTGAGGGGCTTTGCACCACACCTTCGCCGCTACCGCTAGCAGTGGTTAATCGAAATCCAGTTGCCGTTGCTGCAATGGCAGTCACCCGGTTTGGATGCGAAAGCCGAACATCTGCATCGCGAGCCGCGGCGAGAAGCGCATTCAAGACGCTGTGTGCATCGTCAGACACAGGGAACAGCTTGCCAGTCTCTTCGCGCTTCAATTCAACACCAAGTTCAGCGAAGAACTGGATGGTGGGTTCCACTCCAAATCGACGCAGCACATGACGGATTGCTGGCGGCGTACTTCCTGCGTAATCGGAATCATCAACACGCCAGTGCGTGACATTGCAACGGCCGCCGCCAGCAACCAGGATCTTGGCACCTAACCGCCGTGCACCATCGAACGCCACAATGCGGAGCGGTACACCAGCCTCCTGCGCCGAACGACCGGCCCAGATCGATGCAAACAGTCCAGCTGCGCCAGCGCCAACAATGGCGACATCGCAGTGGCTCGGATCCGAGCCCGGCTCGCTCACTTCGAAGCACCCGCCGTTGGCAGCGTTGATTCGCCAAGTTTGAGCGTGCTCTCAATACGTTTGGCCTTCTCGGCATTCCATGCCAGCGTGATCGGTGTGCCGGTTGTTCCCTTCACCAAGAATCGGGCCGCCACACTTCCTTGCCCGGGGACGCCGCGCTCAAACCGAAGCGATGCTGGCACGAACCCCTGCAGTTCCATCGTCCGGTCGGTTCGGCGGTCGAGTGACCCGGCGGCAACCACGTCCGCTCCAGTGAGCGTCAGGGTGTCAGCAATGCCAATTCCCTTGTCCGCCGCGCGTGCAGTGCGGGTTGGAATCAGTCGATCGTTTGCCACGGTGACGGTCACCTGCCAGAGCTGCGGGGAGATCTCTTTGGTTTCCACGCTTTCGAAACGAATGAGTGGCATCTGATCCGCATGGAACATGGTGAATGCAAAGTTACGGTGCAGTTCCTCTTCCATCATGAAGGGAGGCGGAATGCGTGACGAGAACTTGCTTCCGCCACCAACGAGGACAGTTCCGAATTCCGGGTGCTTCACATCATGCAGGGGAATGCTTGTCTGTCCAAACAGCATGCGATCATTCCATCGGCGATCCTCTTCATCGCTTGGATCCTTGCCATTCTGCATGATCCGCTTCTCGGTCCAGAGTTCATTCGTGAGCGAGATAATGCCCAGCCCTTCCGCAAACCAATTCACGGCGCCCCCGTGGACCGTGTAGAGATCCTTGTGGATCACCATTGGGCGATAGAAGGGAAGCATTTCCGCGCCAGCAGCCTGAATGCGCGTGTAGACGCTGACATCCGATGCCGGGTAGTCGTCACTGCGTGAATCGGCGCCCGGTCCACGAAGGATCATTCCGCCGGCATTGTGATACGCCTGCACTGCTGCGATCTGTGGCTTGGAAAGTACCCAATCAGCAATCGCCTTTGTCTCCGGCCAACACAACGGATACTGGCCAGCACCACCCTGAATGTTCTCAGGCTCCCAGCCGGAAGGGAAGTTGCGGTTCATGTCGTAGCCGCCCGGGCCATCCTCATTCACACGGCCATCGCCATCATTGTCGAATCCTTCTTGGCCAGCCATCACCCAGTCG
>JBIKQN010000287.1:0-3193 GCA_044349615.1 Phycisphaerales bacterium | reverse complement strand
ACCGCATGTTGCAGTAGCACAACAGCGCCGGCAGTGGCACAGAGAACGGTGGCAGCCAGCATGCCCGACCAGCGGATACCAGAAGGGAGTTGAATACGAAGACTCATCGCGCACCCCTTCCGCCGGCGGAGATCACCCAGGTCTCTATGGTTGCCTGCACGGTGACCTTGCGATTTTGGTCATTTTTCTGCAGTCGAAGCGAAGTAATGCCATCAATCATCGGGTGCGACTCCAGATCAGCGATGACCTTTGGTAGCTCGTCCGCAGTTGTTTCAAACTTCACTTCGGCTTGGAGACGATCAATGACCGAGCCAAGAATGGCCGCGTCATTATCCTTGACACGCTGCCCGGTTCGCGCTTCGTAACTGTATCCCGCAACTTTGTGCTTGCGCGCCACTTCATCAATCGCGCGCGCAAGGTCTTCACGCCCGGAAGCGGCTGGTCCTGGCGGAACAACTGGGCCGAATGTTGCGACGGAACGACGAAGCTCTGCACTCACCGTACTGTTTCGGTTGGCTCCGCGATCAAGTGCAGCTTCGATGCGCTCGCTTTCAGCCGACCAATGTCGTGCATATGTCCAGATCAATTCATCAACGGCAAACCATGCAATGACAACGAGTACAGAGATCACCAACCATTGTTGACGCCGCGGCAGCGCTTCGTAGCGCATGCGGAGATCAGCAACTTGGCTACGGAGCGTCTTGCGCTCTTTGATACGCGTTGGTGTGGGAGCAGTGCTCTCAAGATTGGCAGGAAAATTGGTCATGGTGGCGCTACGGCGTTCGTTCTCATTCTTGCTTGCATCGTTCGAGTAAGAAATCAAACTCAGTCTTTAGTCGAGTCTTCACGGCAACATCAAGATCGGCACGCTGACGTGCCCGAGAAACCTTTACAAGGGCCTCGCGTGCTTCTTCCCTGCTCATGCGCTTGATCTCATTCTCGGTCAGTGCTGGCGGTGGAGGCTCAACTTCGCTGCTCCCGCCAATATTGCCGCGTGTGGCCAATCCGCCACGGCTAGCACTGCCAGCGGCGCGCGCTCCTCGAGCAGCGGCCTTGCTGTCCTCCCCAGCAACGGCGGTGGCGCCAGAGTCGGCAGCTTCTGTTTCAGCAGATCCAGTCTCCGTAGTTGCAGCTGCACTGCTTCCGGTTGAGGACCCGCCACGGGCAGCATCACGCGACCGTCGCACACTACCTGCGGCATCGGCAGTTTCGACACTCGCTTCGGAAGCATCTTGAGCCCCCGTTCCAGATGCTCCAGATGCTCCAGATCCTGCGGTTGACCCTCGACTCGCGGTGCTCGAGGCTCCAACAGTGGAGCTGCTCGCTGCAGGACTCGACCCTGCTGTTGGCGGCGTAGCGGTACGGGTTGAAATTCCTGATGCAACCATGTCAACATCATCAGGTGGCGGTCCGTAGCGTCGAACGCGCATGGAGGTTCGGGCGAAGTCCTGCGCTTCAGGGAAGGCCACGCTGTAGGTGGGACGCACCGCGGTCGCATTGATTGCAAATTCCTGATAGCCGCGCGTGTCAGGTGCTTCGGAGTTGCGCTGAATGGATTCGAACGCACCACTCTCGCGCATCTGCTTCTCCATCTGCAGCATGATCTCGGTGGCTTGCAGCCCGCCCGCTGCGCGAGCCTTTCCTCGTAATGTGACTGCTTGGCCTTTGGCTGATTGCGCAACGTTGATGAACTCAACCTCAATGCCATCCGGCGCGACGCAGGCAATATCAGAGAGCGTCTTCGTCATTGACGCCCCTTGCCGACCAAGCACCCGGTACATGGCCTGTTTCTTTCGATCAACTTCCTCGGCCTTCACATACCCCTCAAGATCCGGCAGTTTCCAGCGTAGAAGGAGTAATCGCGCACCTTCGACCGCGATGGGTGCCAATGCGAGAGTCAGGATGCCAGCCAACATGATTCGGCGGGCGGTGCGCGGTTCTGAGATGCGGTTGATCAATGCACCAGCACGATCAGGCCGTGCACTGAGGTCAGTCCATTGAAGTCGAGTCAACGGCATTGCTGGACCACTCGCCGCGAGCGCAATGCCAACGGCAAGGCCATTGCTTCGCCACCACTGCGCGTCTGAAGATTCGTCGCAATCGCGCACAAGCGATGAGAGCTTGGCAAGGTCCACATCAGCACATCCAAATCCGCCAGCGAGCGCGCCGCATGCAGCTTGGACAGTGTGCTCAATCGCGATCGGAATTTCGGCGGCTGGAACACCAGCATGCACGCACGCCTCGCCAACTGCTTGGGCAATTTCTGTGAGGGTAATGTCCGCGCCGTCGCCACCAGCCCGGATGACACGTGCAAGCAGTCCGCGGCTAGTAGGAATACAGACCGAAAGCACACCATTGGCCGAATCCACCCAGAGCAGCGGAACATCAGCGACCGATGCAATGGCCGCCAGTCCAGCAATCGCTGGTGCAAACGCAACCATCGGACCTTCGTTCAGGCCCTTGGGCATGTCGGGGCGGGTGGCATCCTCCGGCCATTCAGCAACAAGCCCAGTGCGAATCCCGTCACCGCGCTCGCGCGGCAGCAGCGCAGATGCAACACGCCAGTCGGAAGTGCGCCCTTGCACAAAGGCGCTTGCATTCAGTTGCAGCGCACCCTCAAGCCGCGCTTCATCGGCGCGCGGCAGTTGCACCGCACGGACAATGACATCCGCTCCTGGAAGTGCAATGACAGTTCGTGCCGCGCGCTGGGATTCGATCCACTTGGGCACACGCTCGTCATCTGCGTCGAAATCCTGTGCTGCCACCAAACTGACGGCACCGCCATTCCAACGCAGGGCTTTCAATTCGAATCCATCGCGCGTTGCACGGATCACCGCCACCACGCGCGGATCACGCTGGAGAGTGGGTACGGCGGCCTTTCGATTGGACTTCTTCATTCGTGTTTCACTGTTCGCGGTAGGAGATGATCTTGGCGGGAAGTTGAGACTTGTCGACGATAGCTTCAATCTCAACCTCGGCGCCTGTGGTGGCGGCGCGACCGCGACTCGTCACGGTATACACGCTGCTTGTCACATCAAATTGCGCAGCAATCTGCGAAAGTACGGTGGGATTCATGCCAGATATCTCAGATAGATCTGCAAGGCTTGTAATTCCTTCGGGCTTGGCGCGTCGGCGAGCAACGATCGCATCGGCAACTCGTGGGTCAATCTCCAGTACTTCCTTCAGTACGGAG
>JBIKQN010000018.1:0-10502 GCA_044349615.1 Phycisphaerales bacterium | reverse complement strand
AACAGGGCAAACCCGACGGATTGCCACCACATCCACCGACTCCACCAGAACCTTCTGAGGGGTAGTGGCGGTCGCGGATCATCGGTGTCGGACTAGACTTGGCGCGTGGCAACAACACGTAAGAAAAAACCGAAGGGTGACCATGGACGTGCAGACGCCGTGGAAATGATGTCTCGTGTGAAGGAAGTGGTGAGCCGTGCATCGGGTCACGACCAGCCCACGCGCCAAGAACTCGCTGTTGAATTCAATATCACACCGCGGTCCGTGGCGAATCTAATCAGCTTCATGAAGAAGATCGGCATTCAGATCTCTGCGCAGCCACGCCCGCGTGATGGCAAGAAGGGATACGTGGTGAATGCCACTGACTTCCTCAAGCAAGATCTTTCGGTTGCGGAGGCGGTTGCTTCGGTACTACTCACACAGTCAGTCCTCGGCACACCACTGGCTGCTGATACCGATGCAACCGAGGGTGGTGTACACCGCATTACCGCAAGCCTTGGCAGCGCCGTCCGAAGCAAGCTCGATCGTCTTTCGGGTCGATTTGCCGTTCGGCTCCTGCGTGCCGCTAAGCCTCCGCGCACGGATGCATTCCGTGTTGTGCTTGATGCAATTCTCGAGAACTACGTTCTCAATGTTGAATACGAGTCGCCGTATGGGGTGAAAAAGTCCAGTGGTTCAACTGCCACCGGTGACGCACTCGGTAAGGGTGCGGGCGCTGTGACTGCCAGCGCGTCCACAAAAGCGCGGCGCGTGGAAACCGTGCAAATTGAGCCATTTGGCGTGTTTTTTGCGCGGCGCAGTTGGTATGTCGTGGCCAGGAAACGACCCTCCGGCGACATGCGGCTTTACAAACTCGCGCGATTCAAGCGCGTGTCGATCACCGACCAGACGTTCATCATGCCGCGCGGCTGGAATCTGGATACCTATCTCAAACACGCATGGGAGACCATTCATGATGCACAGTCCACGCCCGTCAAGGTGGTCATTGACCTTGCAGCAAAGGTTGCGGGCAACATGATTGAGACGCTGTGGCACCCAAGCCAGCAGTTTCAGACACTCTCTGATGGAACCGTTCGCTTCACGGCTACGGTTGCTGGCTTCGATGAGCTTGTGTGGTGGGTGCTTGGTATCGGAAGTAACGCGCGAGTGGTGGCACCGCCCGAACTCCGAAAGCGGGTGCATGATGAGATTCGAGCGATGCACCGCATGGTGGAAAGTGAATCGTGACTAAGCGATGGTGGATGAACCGCTCAACTTCGATGTGACGCCAGAGCAACCAGAGTCCGGGCAACCGCCAGTGCATCCTGAAGGGGTCGCTGAACAGGCAGTGGCGGGCACAGCGGTACCTCCCACGATCCTGGGAACCCCAGGAGTTCCACCGCCTATAGCGACGCGCGCAGCGGCCGCAGCGCCCGCGGCGGCCGCTGGCAATCAGACCCAGTCGCTACCGCCAATTCCAGACTTTCGGACTTCCGCATATCCCTTTGCTATGCAATCGCGCTTTCAGTTTGAAGCGCCACGAACCAAGGCGTCTCCCCGACAACGCCTGCTTTACGGGATTCTGGCGGCAATCATGTCTGTCATCGTCGTCATCGGCATTGTGTTTGCGCTGCAAGCATTTGATCGCGCACAGCGCGGTTGATGGTGATGCGGCGGCTAGGGATAGCCGGGCAGAGAACAATGTGCATATTCATCCGGAATTAAGGCAGTCCTTTTTAGGACGACTTGTGGTTGGTCTACCTTCGCTACGTCGGAGGTGCCACGCGTAGATGTGAGTCACGGTGGCCCGTATGTCACGCGGATATGCGCAACTATCACAACAAGCGGCGGCTGTTGCTGCCCGGAGGCTATTCCATGTCTGAACACCCTGACTCAACAACAGTGCGCTCGGGACGAAGTGTATGCGGTGATCCATCTCACTTAATGGATGTCGCTACCACTCGGCAATTCATTGGTGCACCACGAGTGGTCGCCATCCTTGAAGATGCGGCAGATCGTGCAGTAACAGCCGGCCGGGTGTTGGAAGACACGCTAATCACCGGGCCAGATGACTCTGGAAAGCAGATCATTGCGCGCGCCCTCGCCCGCGATGCCGCCCAACGAATCGTAGAGATAGACGCTGCATGGATTCGTGATGCAAAGCACGTGGCGCGCCTATTGCGATCGCTTGAAGACCGTGATGCACTCCTCGTTCGCCGCATTGACGAATTGCGGCCACTATCGCTCCGGATGTTCGTATCGTTACTTGGCATGCGCAGCCTTTCGCGCGAAGCGGATCACGGAGAGCCCGTCGCCGACTGCACCGTGATTGCAACTGCCGTGGGATTGCCGCGGAACATGCATGTGCTGAGGCGTATGTTCCCGTTGCAAGTGGAGTTACCACTTGCATGCGCGGAGGCTCGCGCGGCCGCCGTGTTTCGGGCCGTTCAGGCACTCGGAGTGGCAGGCACGCCGGAGTTGCGCGCCGCCGCAGTGGAGCGTGTATTGGCCGGTGGAATTCCGCCCCCAATCCCGATGCTCCCGCTTGATATTGCTAGGTTGCTGGCATCGATGGGATGACTGTTCGCCGCACCAGTCTCATCACCCGATGTTTAAATCTCTACGTCAACAGGGCTCGTTTGGTGTTGGTCCTGCTCAAACAAAACCGCCCGCCCCATGACTGGGGCGGGCGGCGTGGTTTCGCGAAACAAGTTCGTGACACCTACATCAAGAAACTATCTGTTCAATAGTCCTCTTCGCCGTGGCTGTGGCCGCCGGCGGCCTTCTTCTTTTCCTTGACGTCAACGATGGCGCACTCAGTGGTGAGCAAGAGCGCCGCAATGCTCGCTGCATTCTGCAGCGCAACACGCTCAACCTTGGTCGGCACAATGATGCCACTCTTTACCAAGTCCTCGTATTCGCCAGTAGCAGCGTTGAAGCCGAAGTTGGTGTCGGACGAATCTTCCACCTTCTGGGCTACTAGGCTGCCATCAAGTCCACCGTTCGCAGCAATCTGCTTGATCGGTGCACTCAGTGCGCGCAGCACAATGTCCACGCCAACCTTCTCGTCGCCTTCAAGCTCCTTCTTGAGCTTCTCGAGCGCCTTGCGGGTGCGCAACACTGCAACGCCGCCGCCGGGGAGGATGCCCTCTTCGACAGCTGCGCGGCATGCATGGAGTGCATCCTCAACGCGAGCCTTCTTCTCCTTCATTTCAACTTCGGTGGCTGCACCGACGTTGATCTGAGCAACGCCGCCAGCCAACTTCGCAAGACGCTCCTGGAGCTTCTCGCGGTCGTAATCGCTGGTGGTGCCTTCGATCTGGCTCTTGATCTGCTCAATGCGACCCTGGATGTCCTTGGTCTTACCGCCGCCATCAACGATGGTGGTGAAGTCCTTGCCGATCGTCAACTTCTTGGCCTTGCCGAGCTGCTTGAGCTCAACGTTCTCCAAGTTGACTCCCAGTTCTTCCATGATCGCTTCGCCGCCGGTGAGGACCGCGAGGTCTTCCAGCATTGACTTGCGACGATCGCCAAAGCCAGGTGCCTTCACCGCGCAGCACTTCAAGACGCCGCGCAGCTTGTTGACCACCAGCATCGCCAAGGCTTCGCCATCGACATCTTCAGCGATGATCAGAACGGGCTTGCCCGACTCTGCGATCTTGCCGAGAATCGGGAGCAAGTCCTTCGCGCTCGAAAGCTTCTTCTCGTAGATGACGATGTATGCGTCTTCGAGTTCGCATTCCATCTGCGTCATGTTCGTGACGAAGTGCGGGCTGAGGTAGCCCTTGTCGAACTGCATTCCCTCGAGGAGCTGCACTTCGGTGACGAGGCTCTTGCCTTCTTCGACGGTGATGACGCCGTCCTTGCCGACCTTGTCCATTGCTTCCGCAATGATGCCGCCGATTTGCTTGTCCTGGTTGGAGCTGCATGCGCCAACTTGCGCGATCTCGGTGCTGCTCTTTACTGGCTTGGACATCTTGCGGAGGTGTTCCACAACAGTCTCAACAGCCTTATCAATGCCGCGCTTCACCGAAGTTGGGTTCGCGCCAGCAGTGATGTTCTTCAGGCCTTCGGCGTAGATCGCCTCGGCGTACACAGTGGCGGTCGTGGTGCCGTCGCCCGCGTCCTTCGACGCCTTGCTGGCAACTTCCTTCACCATCTGTGCGCCCATGTTCTCGTAGGGATCCTCAAGCTCGATCTCCTTGGCAACAGTCACGCCGTCCTTGGTGACGGTGGGAGCGCCAAAGGACTTCTCAAGAATCACCACGCGACCCGATGGTCCGAGGGTGACCTTGACGGCCTTTGCGAGTTTCTGAACGCCGCGGAGAATCTTCTCGCGTGCGTCTACGTCGTATGCAATTTGCTTTGCTGCCATGGTGCTATTCCTTTGCTTCCTGTGTGTCGTTAGTAACTGTCTTGAATGTCTGTGCTTTGTTGAACTACTTCGGGTTTCTCATGCTGGCGCAACCGCGTCAGCCAATCTCTATCCAGACCACGCGCTCGGCGTCGAGCACGAAGATCTTCAATCCATCGCTCACTTTCACCAAACCGTCGCTCTCCTGTGGAATCAGAAACGCGCGCTTCATGCTCAGCACATGAGCGGTTGCAAACTCAATCCGCACGTCACGCTGACCATTGAGCTCAGAGAGTGCCTTGCGAAGTTGAGTTGAATCCATCGGATTGCCTCAATAGTGTTGGCGAATCAGTCAACGATGCCGAGAATCTCTTCCTCAGTCATGATTAGGTACGGATCGCCGTCAATCTTGACTTCGGTGCCCGAGTAACTCGAGAAGATGACAATGTCGCCCTTCTTTACGGTGAATGGGACATAAGTGCCCTTGTCCTTGTTCAGGAGGCCAGCGCCGAGAGCAACAACCTTGCCCTGCTTTGGCTTGTCCTTGGCGCTCTCCGGAAGGAAGATGCCTGAGTCAGTCTTAGTTGCGGCTTCGTCGCGCTTGACGAGGATCTTGTCACCGAGTGGTCGAACCTTCATAAGTATCTCCTGATATGAGTAAATGGATACGGAGTCTGATTCGCGGGCTACTGCCCGCCGGCGGCGCGACGCGCGTCCGCTCGTTCGATCGCAGCGGTGCGGCCTGCCGCATCCGCCCGATCAATGAAGTGGCGTTCCATGATCCGCTGCATGATGCGGAGCATGAGTTCTGGATGGCATGGACGATCAACAACAGCGAATGCGCCATCAAGAAGCGCATCAACAAGACCGCGCGATGCCTCGCGACGAGTTGGTTGGGGCGGGCGCACCACCACCACTGGTGGCGGAGCATCAAGTCGGCGAAGGAGCTGCAGAATGCGCGCACCGGCTGGCTCACTGCTGCCAATAGAGCTGTCGTCGAGCGGAAGGGCAAGATCAACCACTGCAATGTGCACCGTCACGCTACGGATCACATTCGAAGCTTCAATGCCAGACTTGGCCTGAATGACATTGACGCCATGGGCTCCCAGGATCTGGGGAACGGCGGTGGCCCATACATCCTCGCGCCAACCACCCGATGTCAGCAGCACATTCATGAGTGGGGATCGCTTTGGACCCGCACTACTGCCGCTGCCGCCGAAAGCAGTCTGGTCGGCCGGCTGGGGATGGAGAAGTCGAAAACGCATGCGCAAGGAGCATCTCCCGATGCAATAGACATGCCAGATAGGACGCGGCGACTTTATTTAATAGTCCGGTAATAAATGCTTTAAAATGCGCCAACCGCTTGGCAGCCCTCGTGATGATGCCAGCGACACGGGCATGCTCACATTCCGCTGCCAGTCTGGCAGCACCAGCAACTGCAACCGATGGCAGTTCGGTGAGGATCGGCGCTATTTCCTACGCTGTCGTGATGCACGCTGGAACTCCGATCGCAGTCATCCGACGCTCCCCTTCAGAATGGGCCAACCGCCGCGCGGTTGTCCAGGGCTGGGTTCGCACTCGGCGCGACTCGAAGGCGGGCATTAGCTTCGTGAACCTCTCTGACGGCTCGTGCTTCGACGCCCTGCAGTTGGTGGTGCCGAACACGCTCGCCAATTACACCAACGAAGTGATGCGCTTGACCGCCGGCTGCAGCGTTGAAGCCGAGGGCACGCTTGTGCAAGTGCAAGGCAAGGACGGATCGGTTGGCGTGGAGATGCAGGTTGATCGATTGCAAGTGCACGGATTTGTTGAAGATCCAGACACGTATCCAATCCAGCCCAAAGCCCACAGCATGGAGTTCTTGCGTGAGCAAGCTCACTTGCGATCGCGCACAAACACCTTTGGCGCACTTGGTCGCATCCGCCACACGATGGCACAAGCTGTGCATCGCTACTTCAGTGACAATGGATTCTTCTGGATTCACACGCCGATCATCACGGCAAGTGATTGCGAAGGTGCGGGCGAAATGTTCCGCGTCAGCACACTTGACTTGGCCAACCTGCCACGCACGCCTGATGGCAAGGTTGATTTCAGTCAGGACTTCTTCGGCAAGGAAAGCCATCTCACCGTAAGTGGTCAGCTGAATGTGGAATGCTGGGCGCTTGCACTCAGCCGGGTGTACACCTTTGGACCTACATTTCGTGCTGAAAACTCCAATACCAGTCGCCACTTGGCGGAATTCTGGATGATTGAACCAGAGCTCGCATTTGCTGACCTGAAGATGGATGCCGACTGCGCCGAAGGATTGATGAAGGCGATGTTTGCAGCCACGCTTACCGAGCGCCATGATGACATGAAGTTCTTTGTGGAGCGTGTGGACAAGGAGGCGATCACCCGTCTTGAGAAGTTCTGCGCCGCGCCCTTTGAGCGCATTGATTACACCGAGGCAATCCGACTTGTTGAAAAAGCCGCGGCCGGTGGACACAAGTTTGAATACGCGCCGTTCTGGGGTATGGACATGCAGAGCGAACACGAGCGCTACCTCACGGAGCAAGTGTTCGGTCGCCCAGTAGTCGTCATGAATTATCCAAAGGACATCAAGGCCTTCTACATGCGACTCAATGATGACGGCAAGACCGTGGCGGCCATGGACATCTTGGCTCCAGGGATCGGCGAAATCGTCGGCGGCAGTCAGCGCGAAGAGCGACTTGATGTCTTGGATGCACGCATTACTGAAATGAAACTAGACCCCGCCGCCTACTGGTGGTACCGCGACCTGCGCCGCTATGGATCCGTACCACATGCTGGTTTCGGGCTTGGATTTGAGCGAACGATCGCCTACGCCACTGGACTTGGCAATGTGCGTGATTGCATCCCATTCCCACGCACCCCCAAGAGTTGCGCATTCTGATCAGGTAGCGGACGCCTATGAGATGGCGTCACTTCAGCGTGATTTTGCTCAGGTCCTCTGTGGGCTCAGGCCATTTCATGTTCAGGCTGCTCAACTGACTAAGCATCGCCTCGCTTACCAATAGGTTTCGAAACCATTTTCGGTCAGATGGCACAACTATCCACGGTGCGTGTTCCGACGATGTCGTTGAGAGCATGCCTTCGAATGCATCGATGTACTGCGCCCACTTAGCGCGCTCGTTGACATCGTTGATCGAGAACTTCCAGTGCTTCGTCTGATCATCAAGACGGGCGTGCAATCGTTCCAATTGCTCGGCATTGCTAATGGTCAGGAAGAACTTCAGAATGATCGTTCCTTCTTCCACCAGCATCCGCTCAAAGTCATTGATTTGCCGCTGGCGGTGCTCAATTTCCTTGGCTTTCAGAAATCCGTGCACCCGACCAACAATGATGTCTTCGTAGTGGCTGCGATTGAAGACACTGATTTCACCCTTGCCTGGACACCGCGTGTGCACGCGCCAGAGGTAGTCGTGTGCCAATTCCACATCGTTTGGCTTCTTGAATGAATGCACTGTGACACCCTGCGGATTGAGTGCCGCCATCACCTTGCGAATCACGCCATCCTTGCCAGCGGTGTCTATACCCTGAAGTACAACCAAGAGCGACTGGCTCTTGTTTGCCCAGAACTTCATCTGCAACACATCAATTTCGGAAAGATTCTTCTCGAGGCGGGCCTCGCCGTCAACCTTACCTAGACCGCCATCATCATCGGTCTTCCAATCAGAAAGCGAAACTCTCTTGTTTGGCTTGACCGTAAAGTCTTTCAGGTTGATTGTTGCCATCCACACACGATAATCGACCCCGCGTGATCTTTCACTCCGTCCACCGGACGTCCACAATCACATCGCGCCCAATCTTTAAATCACTGCGGAACCATTCGGCGAAACGCTTCTCAAAGAAGTCGCGACCAGCCTGCTCTGCTTTGGTTCGAACCAACGGATTGCTCACTGCCTCAAGAAGCTTTGGGCGCAATTGCCGGACTAATTGGTCACGATTGTCCATTCCGAGCCAACTTCGCGCATAGAGAAGTCCTGTGTTCCGCTCTGTAAATTCGATTGATTCAGGCACTATTGCCAGCATCTCCCCGTCAACACGTGGCCTCGGCGCAAGTACCACAATCCGCGCGGGCTCATCACTTGTACCGGGAATAAATATGACATCACGATCCGTCATGCGGTCGACCGGAACAACGAATTGCGCTCGGCAATTCTTTGCTTCGATACGACTGTAGGTATCACCGAACATCGTGTCGCTGACAAGGTCAACCGACACATCTGCCATGTGGGTAAAGACCACAATCTTTGGCGTTGCATCATCACCGCGCAACACCACAAGTGGCGTATTCATGACACTTGGCTTCAGAACATCCCCAATATCCTTCAGTGCGGCGCGGGCCTCGCGGATTGTTTCGACCGCCGCATCACCACCTGCGCTCACCACTTTCGCTGGTGTGCACTGCCGCAAGAGATCCGTGACAAACCAAACGATTGCCACTGCCGCTATGAGCGTCAGTACCCAAGACGCCAATCGAATTCGAGAGCCGCTCGCAGTGGATCCACCGGCGCTGTCCTGCGGCGCGCGATCGGTCACGATGCGGACTTATCCTTGCCCGCGCCCTTGGACTTGTCAGCAGGCGGAGCTTGCAGGATGCGATCCATGATCGCCTGCATCTCGACACGGTCGGCGGTGGTGAATCGCTCTTGCAACATATATGTAGAGGCCGTGGAGAGGCATTTCCCATACTTGTTCTGCATCTCGCGCAATTTGAGGACATCTTCGGTGGTTGCGTTTGGGTTGCCCTTGACACTCTCAGCAAACAACGTGACCTCGTCGAATTTGAGTTTTGCCGCCCGGCATAGGGATTCGAACTCCGTGTACTTGCCTCCACGCGGAGTTTGCTTCTTGGGAGCGTTATCTTGAACGGTCGGCATGGCCGCAACTGGCGCAACAAGGGCGAGAACCAAGCCAAGTGCAACTAAATGGGTTGATTTGACGGATTTCATGTCCGGCAGGGTACCCAAATTCGTATCTCATACCAAGAGCAGTCGCTACGCTTTCCAATGCACCCATGGTGCCCGTTACTTGCCCTACTCAAACAAACCACCCCAATAGAGAAGCCCCGATGGTCCGAACGCAACACAACGCACGACGCCACGCAGGATTCACCGTCACGGAACTCATTGTGGTGGTCTCGATCATTGCGCTCATCATCGCGCTACTCGTGCCCAGCATTGCCAAAGTTCGCGCCTCGACACGCACACTGCGTTGCCTCACCAATCAACGACAAATCACGCAGGCCGCCTACGCCTATGCCACCGCCAATGCGGGGAGATGGGCCAGCCCGCGCACAGACTTCTCCCAAGGAAAAACTTATCCAGAGAACACTATTGGTAACGTCAGGCACTGCTGGGTAAAGGCGGAAGGTTCAGACAACGTGACTGGCGCATTCGAAAAGATTTCTGCGCTTGAAAGTGGCGTGCTTTGGCCATACACCGGAACTGTCGCCATTTATGTTTCGCCCGACGAACCAACCAATCCGTATGCACTTCAAAATCCAGGAGCGAACACACGTATTCGCAGTTACTCATTTAATGCGTGTTTGGGTGTAACGCGACCAGATGAATATGATTATTACGACGACGATTTCACTATCCCAGATGTTGGCGTCACTGTGCCACTGAGTAGCTACAACACCACCACTATCGCCACCGTCAAGCAGCCATCTCGGATGCTCTCCACACTTGTCGAAGATGATGGACAGATGTGGAACACCCACGGATGGATTATTTCCCCACAACCGAACCTCCGGGCTTGGGTGGATCTACCGGCTCCATGGCGACCAGATGCGGTAACAATGACGTACGTTGACGGCTCTACGGAGTCGTATGAAATGTCGAATCCATCGATTCTCGAATCCAACTATCTTGCGTTTCCACACTGGATAACCGGCCCAATTGATGCGTCCGGAACCTGCTGGGATTGGAAGTATTTCCGGGATCGTTTGAACCCCGGGGTCCTTCCACCCCTGCCAAACTATCCGCCAACATGAGCACTATCGGAACACGGACATTCCCCGTACAATCCTCCGTTCACGCGGGGCGTAGCTCAGCTTGGTAGAGCGCCTGCTTTGGGAGCAGGAAGTCGTCGGTTCGAATCCGGCCGCCCCGATTTGCTTGATACTGATTAACGAATGGCGAGT
>JBIKQN010000286.1:0-3210 GCA_044349615.1 Phycisphaerales bacterium | reverse complement strand
CTGGGGCGGTACCTGCAGCCTTTGCTGCAGCGCGCTGTGCGTCAGAGTCATTGCCCGCATGCGCAAAGGTGAGGAACGCACCAAATTTCGGCGCAAGGACGCGGCTCATCAGCCCGGCCTCGCCCATGCACAGCACCACCGCCGGCTTGACGCGAGTAGCCAGCAACTCGAATGCTTCGATGTTGTCACGCACACTTCGGGCGCGCCATGCAACCTTTGCCACAGCGCACGCATCACTTTCTGCCATGGCTGTCCATTGCCGAAGCAGAGACGCCGGGCGCCCTTCAAAATCATGGGCGCTCAGTATGAGCCGGGTTCCCACTGTACGCACTTGCCCGGGATGCTCCACGCACAGTTCAAGCTTTTGGCGGAGATTCGAACTGCGCTGCGCATCGGCAAGTTCAAAGTCAATGTAGGCGGGCGCTGGTTCGCCATCAGCCGTGCACAGTGCTTCTAGGAAACTGACACGGTCTGCCTCGTTGCCGTGCCACTCGCCACCCTCACGCGCACTGCGTATGGTCACGATGCACGGTGCCGGCGACTCACGTACAAGCGTCCGCACATGGCGCAGCGCGTCTTCACACTCGGCAAGCGCATCAACGCGCCACTCCACCATGTCAGCACCAAGCTCGACCGCACGCCGTGCATCCGAAAGGGCGGCGTGAATCTCGTCAGGGGCTTCAACGGTCATGGACACACAAAGATGGGTCACGCCCGGAATCCTACGGCGTTGGGCGATGGAAGTTACGATCCCATGCAATGACCGCCGAGATTGCCGACGAGGCCTACCAGTTCATGCGCGCGCACCTTCACGGCAAGATCCGCTTCGGCGAAGATCGCGTGGAAATTCGTGTGGCTCCAACTCCAAGCGGCCATTTGGTGGCCTCGGTCATGGTTGCCATGTTGCGCTCCGTGGACACCGTGCTAGAGCTTCCCGACGACAGCGATGATGCGCTGGTCTTGCAAGTGACACTGGAGCAGATTGATGAGCGCGGTCCAGACGGAGCGATGTGCGATCGCTGGTGCATCTATCACGGCGAGCCGCCGGATGTCCGATGGGCGCGAATGCAGATTGATGCAGCTCGCTACAAGGGCTACTTCATTGATGGCCAAGCACTGATGCGCGAGAATCCGTTTGCCTCCCAAGAAGGTGCACTGTGCAAGGAACTGAATAGTTCGTGCCAAGAGCAGGTGATTCGCGCAGCACGGGCCTCGGGCGAACATCTACTTATTGACCCGAAGGTGGTGGGTGTTGATCCTTGGGGCATTGACGCGCGAGCACAGTTGGGAATCGCAAGAATTCCAGCGATTCCTGCGCTTGATTCCCCAAGTGGTGTCAGGCCTTGGCTTGCTGCTCGGGCGAATGGGTAGCCACTTTGGTACTTGGGCGCACCCGCCTAGACTCTTGTGGACGACAGATTCAGAAACACGAAGGGAACATTACCGATGGGTCAAGGCATGTCCGGCAATCTGAACCACGCGATGATTGATGGCCCAACGGGCAAGGCAGCACAGGAGTACGCCAATCACTTTGGCGAGCCCGGCTTTCATGACATCACCAAGGCATATATCGGGCAAAACTATGCTGGCTACACGGAAGAGAACCAAGAAACATGGCGAGTTCTCTATGACCGCCAGATGGCGTTTCTAGCGAACAATGCAAGCGAGGTCTATCTCAGCGGGGCTCGCAGCATTAACTTGGTGCGAGATCACATTCCCTATCTTGAGGGGCCGCAATCAGTCAATACCTTTCTCATGCCGCTGACTGGTTGGCAAAGTAAAGCCGTCCCTGGCTACCTGCCTGCAAAGGCATTCTTTGCTTGCCTCGCGCGCCGAGAATTTCCAACCACCATCGTGATTCGTTCACGCGAGTCCATCGATTACCTGCCGGAACCGGACATCTTCCACGACATCTTTGGCCATGTGCCACTGCACGCTGATCCAGTCTTTGCAGACTTCCTACAGACATACGGCAGGGCTGCCGTGAGTACAGATGATCCGCATCACACCGAGCGCCTTGCACGGCTCTTCTGGTTCACCGTGGAGTTCGGACTGATCCGCGAGGGTGGTCGCCATCGACTGTATGGCAGTGGCCTGATTTCTAGCCCTGGCGAAAGCGCCCACGCGCTTGACTCGAAAGATGTTGACCGACGACCCTTCGATCTTGAGATGGTCTGTAACACGAGTTTCGAAATCGACCATTACCAGCCGATTCTGTATGTACTTGAGAGCTTTGATCAGTTGCGCGATGCAATGAACACCTATGCGCAGCGGATCCTTGACCCAGCGCGACGACCCGTGAATGCATAATTGACACGGCACCCACCGCTACACTCTGCGCAATGCGCCGTTCCCTGAATTCCTGCCCATTATGGGCGTCTGTCATTGCTAGTACGGCGGCACTGCTCAATGGCTGTGCTGTTGGTCCTGACTATCAAGAACCACAGGTTCCAGTGGAGCCGCGCTTCACTGCAAAGATTGACCAAAGCCTGGCAGTGACTGAACCGATCAGTGAACGCTGGTGGCAGAACTTTAAGGACCCAGTGCTCGACGAACTTGTGTCGCGCGCAGACATGCAGAACATTGATCTGCGTCGCTCGTTGCTTGCTCTTGAGGAGTATCGGGCGCAATACAGCATTGACTTCGCGAAGCTGTTCCCGGAGATGAACACGGGTCTTTCGTTCAGCAACAGGCAGATCAACGGCAATTCACTCGGTATCCAAAATCCGGATGTTCTGCAGAGTAACTTTGATAACTGGGAATGGAATATTGCATCGGCGGCTTGGGAAATCGATGTGTGGGGAGCTGTTCGCCGACAGATTGAGGCTGGTGTCTCGCGCGTTCAAATGAGCGCCGCTGGGTATCGCGCGGCATTGGTGAGTATCCGTGCTGAAGTTGCCCAGGCATACGTGACCATTCGGCAACTTCAAGCTCAGCGCAAGGCGTTCCGAGACCTCGCCACGGGCTACGGCAAGTTGGTTGTCGCCATTGAGAAAAAGGTTCGCTATCAGGCCGGTTCAAAGGTGGAACTTGGTGAGGTTCGCTCTCGGCAGTCTTCGGCGCTTGCCGAGTCAGTCCGCTTTGATGGCATGATTGCTAGGCAGCTTTCTGGACTCTGCATCTTGTTGGCTGAAACACCAGAACGCGTGCGCGGCATGGTGGAAAACGAAGGCAAAGTGCCCTCGGTGGACATGCCCATAGCGGTAGGTA
>JBIKQN010000285.1:0-3219 GCA_044349615.1 Phycisphaerales bacterium | reverse complement strand
GTGCGTTTCGCGAAGATCGGACTCGTATTCCATGCTTCCCACTGCGGTGATGCCGAACGTGTTGCAGTGGCGAAATGCAGTCTGAAGGGCGGCGCGGCGGTCTTCAGCGGGGGGCGTGGGAACACGTGGATTGACTAATTGCCAAGCCGCTTGTTCAAGAAGCAATCCTGTTGCGACGCCGGAAGAGTCACGGACGATGTCACCACCGGTGGGGCAGGGAACTTCACCGATGAGTGCGAGGACCGCGTCGTTCACGACGCAAGCGTGCTGATCCATGCGGTAGGCCACGCAAGGCGTGTTGCCAGCGGCGCGCAGCCACGCGCGAGTTGGGCGTTCACCGCCCCAGTTGGATTCGTTCCAGCCGAAGGCACGTAGCCAACGTCCTGGTGCAAGTGTGCGCGCAGCGTGTTCAATGCGTGATTCGAATTCTGCGCGTGAGTTCACCTCGGTGAGGTCAAGCTGCGCAAGCGTTTGCGCTCCGAGTGAAAGGTGAAGGTGTGCGTCGATCAGTCCGGGGGTGACGACGGCCGTGGCGGGAAGAGTGACAGTGGGTAGGTCTGGGCGCGGCGGGGCGTCAACAGCAGTGATGCGACCGTCAGCGATATCGACGCTCGAAGCCCATGGATTCATGGGATCTGCAGTCCAGAAGCGTCCGCCGGCGAGGCGAACACGTGTGGGCAGCGTGGGGCTTGCGTGGTTCATGGGATGGGCGCCTATCCTATGAAGCATGAAACAAAGTTGCAGCAACGGTTCGTGCGGATGCGGTTCAAGCCTTCCAGTCTCCACCTTCGCGAAGGTTGTTGGTAGCGCGGTGGTCGTGGTGGCGGTTGCAGCTGTGGTATTCGCGGTGATGTCAGGGTGTGAGAAGGCGCCTGCGCCGAAGGGACCAACACCAGTAGCAGCGAAGCCTGCCATGAGCATGGGGGCTGGCGGCGCGAACGCATCGTCGATGGCACCTGCGCCGACGCAAGGCGCGACGGCGGTTCCGCCGGCCAGTGCAGGTGCAGGTGCGGGTCCAGGGGCAGGTGCAGGGGCACCAACGCAAGCTGGCGGGTATCCGGTGAGCGGTCCTGATGGCGATCAAACAATCATTGAAGTAGGCGGGCTCACTATGCCCAAGCCTGTCACATGGGTGTGGACGATGCCATCCATGCAATTTCGCGCGTTGCAGTATGCGGTGCCGGCGTTGGGGGTGAACTCACCTGCAGCGGAGTTGGTGTTCAGCGTGTTTCTGACGGGCGATGGCGGACCGGTCGACGCGAATCTCGATCGCTGGGCGAATCAATTTCGTACAGGGAATGCCGCTGCGGAGTCGAAGCGTTCGCAGTCTGTGGTGAATGGAATGCAGGTCATGAGGGTGGAGAGCCTGGGCGATTACATGGGTATGGGGGCCGCTGCACCGCGTCCGGGGTACATGCAGTTAGGAGCGATCGTGCAGGCTCCGGGGCGTAATGTCTTTATGAAGGTGGTTGGTCCGCAGGCAACGGTGGAATCAAACCGCGCAGCGTTCGAAGCGATGATCGCAGGAATCAAGTCCGTTCCTGGTTAAGGTGTCACGATTGTCCCCTGCACTGGTGCGGCGGTTCTAGACTGCGAAGCATGCATGACTTCCCAACTTCCTGCCGCTATTACGCGGCCGCGATGCAGACATCCTTGCCGGCATTAAAAAAGCGCGAAGATGTTCCGGCCCGTGTTGATCAGTTGGTGAAGATGGCAGAGGGAACGCTTGCTGGGTACGCACCGTTTCATGATGTTCGCCTCTTTGTGTTTCCGGAGTTTGCGCACTGCGCTCCGATGTACACCACCGTGAAGGAATTGCTTGAGCACACGGCGCTTCGACCAGAGGACGTGATTGCTCCATACATTCGATTCTGCAAGCAGAACGGCGTGTATGTGCAGACCGGTAGTTTCATTGAGCAGGACCCGAAGTATCCAGGTGCTGTGTTCAATGCCACATTGCTGATTGGTCCGAACGGCGTGCTGAGCAAGTATCGCAAGGTGAACCCATGGATTCCGTGGGAAGTGCATGCAAGCCCACATGACATTGCCGGGTATTCCGAACCGCTCTTTCCGGTGGTCGACACAGAGATCGGCAAGCTTGGCTGCGCCATCTGCTACGACTGGCTGTTTCCCGAGGCGATCCGGCAGTTAACTGCAAACGGTGCCGAGGTGTTGATTCGGGTCAGCGCGTACATGGATCCGTGGGGTGCGCAAGCGCCGATGGATTGGTGGACGCTCTTCAACCGCGCACGCGCAGTTGAGAACACCGCGTATGTGGTGGCGGCGAATCAGGCAGCGAATGTGCCTGACTATCCGCCGTTCAGTTGGCCGGGTGGAAGCATGATTGTGGATTTCGATGGCCGCATTCTTGCGCAGGCCGAGCCTGGGCCGTTCACGAAGGTGGTGGTGGCGCCGATTGATATCGGTGCGCTGCGCGCTGAGCGTGTGCGTCGACGCGGCCATGACATGATGGGGCATCTGCGCACTGAGGCGTATCCCTACCTACAGAAGCCGGGATTCACCCGTGCGGGAAGTGGCGATATCAGCATCGAGTCGCTCGAAGTGCGCATCGCGAAGGAGAAGGCGAAGAGATCATGACCGCGCGGATCGCTCGGTAACGAATGTTTGAATGACCCCGTTGACATGCAAACGCCCCGGCTGATGACCGGGGCGTTTGCGTTGCCTTGGAAACCATTTCAAGGTGAAGTCAGCGACAACTTCACCAAGATGGCTTTATTTACTGATCTCATTCCAGTTCACGATGTCCCAGAATGCCTTCAGGTATTCGGCGCGTCGATTCTGGTAGTTGAGGTAGTAGGCATGCTCCCAAACATCGATGCCAAAGAGCGGGGTGCCTGTCACTTCAGCAATCCCCTCCATGAGCGGATTGTCCTGATTCGGCGTGCTGCTGATCACCAACGAGCCGTCCGCCTTGCGCACAAGCCACGCCCAGCCACTGCCGAAGCGCTTCATGCCCGCATCAGCAAACTGCGTCTTAAAGTTGTCCATGCTGCCGAAACTCTTGTCGATCGCTGCGGCGAGCGCTGCGCTCGGTGCGCCGCCCTGACCCTTCGGGGCCATCCACTTCCAGTACATCGAGTGGTTCCAATGCCCACCGCCGTTGTTGCGCACCGCAGCCTTGACTGCATCCGGCGCATCCTTCGCCTTGCGGCAGATGTCATCAATGGACATCTCTGCCCATGGGGTTCCTTCGATGGC
>JBIKQN010000284.1:0-3229 GCA_044349615.1 Phycisphaerales bacterium | reverse complement strand
TGCGTTGAGAGGCCGAGTTCAGCAGGATGGGTCACGGTGTGAGGTTAAAGGAGATCGATGTGTGGGTCAATGTTCATGAGGGAGATTGGAGCAAACTGCTCGCAACATAAACGGATTGTGCCAAGAAGGCGGTGGTGGCAGAGGTATCGTGCGGTGATGACTGGACGAGAAGGTGCGCACACCGCTGAGATTCCCTCGTACCGCGACTACATCTCCGCGGAGTTGATCGATCACCTGCGGTCGCAGCTGGTTCCGGTGCCGGGGGTTGACGGTTTATTGCAGTTGGGCACGATTGGTGGGCTTGAAAGCCGGGAATCCCTGCACTTTCTTTGCGACCTGTACCACGCGGTAAAGCTGGACTTAGCGTCCGTGTTACGACAGCGGGTGACGGATCGAGCGTTTGTTGATCAACGCACTCGCGCGTGCTTTGAGTTGAACGCGAAGCTTCAAGTGGGATATGGCGATCCGGCCTATCGCACAGTGATTGGTCAGGAAGATATTGACGGCCGCGTGGTGATTGGGCCGCTCAATAGTGACTATTGCCGCGCTGGAAGCGGGGCGCCGATTGCGCCGATTCCGGAATTCTTGCAGGGAAGTCATGTGACACTGTTTGGTCCGCCGGACGATGTGAAACTTTCCATCAATGCGATGAATGCATTTCATCGAACACTTCCTGGTGAGCCAGCGATCGTTGCGGAGTTGCTGCAGAACTTTGTTGGGACTGCAAAGTGGGGCGCCGATGACGAGGATTCAAAGACGCCACTCCGCAGTGATCTTGTGCTTGCAGGAACGAATTTGAGCGGGTGCTTTCAGCGCACCATCTCGTACATCGACGAACGCACCGGTAAGTCCTATCAGCTTGCTGATTCCCATTTATCTCTACCAATCAAGCGATTCCCTGGTCTAGCTCTGCCGTGTCCATTCTTGTTCTTGGGCGAACAACCGATTCCGCTCCATCTCTATGACTTTGCACTCCATCTCTTTGAGCACTGGAACAAGCCGGAGGCACTCGCGTTCTATGTTCCTAAGTTGGAAACAGAGGAGGAAGCGGCATACATTCGCGTCATGCTTGAACGTGCGGAGCAGCTGATTGCCGCTCGTCACCCGGAGTACCGAATTGGCACCATTCGACTTCTCATCGTGCTGGAAAATCCACGCGCCATGTTCCGAGTCAACGAGATCATGGATGCCCTGCACCCGTACTTTGCGGGTGCATCGCTGGGATGGCATGACTTCCTTGCCTCCACTGCGCGACTTATGAAAAATGACGGCAATTACCGGATTCCCGTCAAGGCGGATCCCGGCATCGTCATCAACTACATCAAGGCGTCGCACGATTTGCTGGCCCAGGTGGTTGGTTCGCGTGGCGGTATCAAGGTTGGCGGCATGTACGGCGTGTTGCCGGCGGATGGGAATATTCACGGCGCATCGTTTCAGGTGACCATCAAGGGATTCATCAAGGATGTCATCACGCAGATGAAGCGTGATCTCTCCGGATTTTGGGTGGCGCATCCAGATTTCGTGCGAATCGGTCTTGCCCTCGTTGAAGCATGGAAGCGTTCGCAGCAGGGAGATCGCGCTGCACTCGACGGATTGGTCACGGCGCTCCTGTTGCCAGAGCATCAACAGTCGGTCTTGGACTTTATTCATGGCCCCGACGTGCGTGGTTTGGATCGTGATGATCCGCTGTATCCGCGCTCCCTCTTGGTGGCGGATCGAAGTGAGACTGGATTTGTTGCAAACAATGACCCGGAAGAGATTCGCTACAACGTATTCCAGACGCTGCAGTACATAACCGATTGGCTGTGCGGCAATGGCTGCGTGGCGCTGCCGGCGACCATCGATGGTGTTGCTGTACGTGTCATGGACGATCTGGCAACGGCCGAGCGTTCGCGCTGGGAAGTCTGGCATGAGCTTCATCACGGTCGATTCTCTGCTGCTGAATTCGTACGCATTGCCCACGAGGAAATGCACTTCATTCGCAAGAATCTCTCTGATCAACGGAAGATCGTGCAGGTCAAGTGGGATGACCGAACACGAAAGTGGTACCCGGTGGCGATGAACATCATGCTCGAGTTGATGGGAAGCGACGCGCCCGTGGAATTCGCCACGGAATTGTTGCTGCCATTCACCCTCGATTGCATTCGTGAACATGATGATCCATGGGCAGTCATGTCTGCCATGAATCCAGCGAAGTATGTCATTCCAAAGCGTCTGGCGCGGCTTCACTATTTCTTTGCTGCATGTGGCAGCCAGCGCTTTGCGGAGCAAATGGCGCTCGATTCCGTAGTGGACATGACCAAGGCAGAGCAGATAGTCCGTAGCTTTGACAGTCATGAGATAAACGCGGCTGCGCAATTCCACGGTGATATCGGCGAGTCAGCCGGAACGCTTGATGCGCTGGCAGTACAGGAGCAGGCACAGGTCCTTGCCAGCGTGGCAGCAGTGGCTCAGGAACTGCGAACCCTTGGCGCGCGCTACCGCGAACGGTTTGGCTTCAAGTTTCTGGTTGCCGCCAAAGGGCGCAGCGGGGCGGACCTGTTGGCAGAGTTGCAGGCGCGTATCCGCCATTCGCCGGAGTTGGAGTTGGAAAACGCCCGCGAGGCGCTGTGGCAGATCACCAAGGGGCGGCTTGAGGGCGCTCCCATTGATACGGTCAGGGATGACGTGCATGCAGCCTTGGTGAGGCACCAAGTGAAGGGCGCATCGGTTTGCCTTGCAACACCGGGCGGGCATGTACAAGCACTGCAGTTTGGTCAGCGCCATGATGTGGATCCAGTCACGCCTCACACATTGCTTGAGATTGCTTCATTGAGCAAGACCATCGGAACTTGCTTTGCAATGGAGTATCTGCGGAGCGCGCACATTCCAATTTCTAGTGGCGTGAATGCGTTGCTTGCGAAGACTTCCTCTACATTCCGTCTTCGCTCTTTGGACGCTGCGCATCCGGAATGGGCGGATCAGGTGACGGTCGAACATCTGCTTTCGCATCAGGCTTTGAACCTTCATTATGTCAATGGCGTCTCCGCTCAGGAGAAGTTCCCGCCGCTTCGTGATTTGTTGGAAGGCAGCGATCGTCATGGCTATGCAGCGGTTGGCGTCATCAATGCCCCGGGCAGCACCTTCGCCTACTCCGGCGGCGGATTCATGGTTCTCCAGCATCTGATTGAAAGTATGGGGGGTGCACCCGTCCATACGCTCATGGCTGATTTCCTCAGACAACTTGGAA
>JBIKQN010000283.1:0-3260 GCA_044349615.1 Phycisphaerales bacterium | reverse complement strand
CCCCGGTGGATATGGGGCTTCGATCGCTCGATTCACTGAAGGATTGCGCGCAGTTCGACCCGGGGTATCGAAGGCATCACCTGCTGCGATTGTTGGCCATGAAACCATCGAAAGAACTTCGCCTGTATCCACATCAAGTACCACTGCAGCACCATTGAGCGGCTCTAGGAATTGCAGCGGCATGGGCTTGGGCGAGCCATCATCCTGCCAGCCGTAGTGCCACTGCTGCGCACGCGCAAGCCCCACTTCCGGCATGAAGAGCGATTGCACACGCGCCTGCAATGCAATGTCCATTGTCAACTGCACATCACTTCCACGCACTGGCTCAACCCGCGATGTCTCATTCGTATCAAGGCGCTGCACCGTCCGCCCGCGAGTACCACGGAGAAAATCTTCATAGGTGCGCTCAAGACCGCGGCTTCCGATCATGTCACGCCCCGGTCGGTAGCCACCAAGGTCAACCGAGACATCACCGGCAACACCAGCCGTACGGAATGGCCGGCGGTCAAGATCCTCACGCCACACTTCGTCGCGGACAGTTCCAACCACATGATCTGCAAGGCCCTGCACATCAAGACTCAGCGTGCTCCCACGCAATGGACGCGGCATGGATCGCCGGTCAAGATCAATGCGCGCCGAGGCCCACGGATAGACGCGCCGCGTACTGTCCTGGACCTCAATGGTGCCAGGATGCGCGTCTGCAAGTTTGCGCAGCACGAAAGC
Organism: Phycisphaerales bacterium; assembly: GCA_044349615.1. Lineage (GTDB taxonomy): Bacteria > Planctomycetota > Phycisphaerae > Phycisphaerales > SM1A02 > UBA966. The sequence goes on along the minus strand of JBIKQN010000283.1, from coordinate 2,537 downwards.
GCTCTTTGCCGGCAATTGCGTGGCAACCACATGCGCCTCGCTCTGTTCAGCAATCGGGCGCGCGTCAAACTGCCCCTCGGCATCTTCGCCATACTTTGCACGCTCGACTTCAAGACGCGCTTCCCAAACAGCGTTTGCCTTCTTTTCCACTTGCATGCGAACATCGCCCATGCGTGCAGACAACTCATCGCGCGTCAGACCACATGCTGCTGCGGATTCATTCAAGACGGTTTCCAGTTCCGCTGCAAGCGTGTTGCGCTGCGTCTGGATGCGCGCTTCACGATCGGCAGGTCCGAGGCGATTCCACGCCGCACGACCAAGTTCCTTCTTCGCAGCCGTAATGGCGCGCGCGTCCGCCCACGCACCATTGATGGCGGGATAGAAAATCGCCAGGTCATAACTAGGGATGCTCTCGGCAAGAATGCGACCCTTGCGGTCAGTGATCGAGCCTCGCACCGTTGGTAGCAGCGAACTTCTATCGAGGCGACTCTCGGCAAGTGCTCGCTGCTGGCTTCCGCTGATCACCGTGAGACTGAAGAGCCGCGCCGCCATCCCTCCGAGCACCACAGCGAACACAACGCCGACAACGAGCATCCGACGCTCGAACATCGAGGTGCCGCGCAGAGACGATGGGCGATCCGATTCCGAGGCCATTGGTCATCCTGACCGTGGTGAAGCCGTGTTGTGGAGCGAGGCTCCACTTTCCGCGCAGCATCCTGCCGCGCGGGCCCCGCAGGGCGGGACATCTTGACCCGAAGAGCGTACCATCGCCCCCCCTATGGACGCAGGAATTGTTGGTCTACCGAACGTTGGAAAGAGCACGCTGTTCAACGCCCTCACGGCGGCAGGAATCGAGGCTGCGAACTATCCGTTCTGCACCATCGAACCCAACGTCGGGGTCATTACCGTTCCGGATAAACGATTGGGGATTCTGCGCCATCACATTGAGAGCCAGAAGATCCTGCCCGCCATCATCCGCCTTGTGGACATCGCCGGCATTGTCCGAGGTGCGAGCGAAGGCGAAGGTCTTGGCAACAAGTTCCTCACCCACATCCGTGAGGTGGATGCCATCCTTCACGTGGTGCGGTGCTTCGAAGACTCGGACATCATCCATGTGGAAGGTTCGGTCGATCCGCTGCGCGATATCGGGACCATTGAAACCGAGTTGATGCTGGCGGATATGCAGGTGGTAGAAAACATATTGGACAAGGCGCAGCGCCTTGCACGCAGTGGCGACAAGGAAGCGATTGCCCGGGGAGCGGTCCTCCAGAAGTGCAAATCCTGCCTAGATACATCGAATCCGATCCGAAGTCTAGAACTTGAGGAAGAGGAACGACGCATCCTCAGATCGTTGGGAATGATCACCGCCAAGCCGGTGTTGTTCGTTGCCAATGTTGATGAGAAGGATCCAAACGGCACTGGTCCGTTGGTGCAAAAAGTGCGCGACTACGCCAAGGCCAACGGCGGCAATGTGGTGGTGGTATGCGCCAAGATTGAGAGTGAACTCTCTGAACTCTCCGACGAGGATCGCACGGAAATGCTTGCCGGACTTGGCATGAATGAGCCTGCCCTCAATTCTGTGGCACGTGCGGCCTATGAACTTCTGGGGCTGCAGAGTTACTTCACCGCTGGCCCGAAGGAGATTCGCGCGTGGACCATTCTGAAGGGCTCGACTGCGCCACAAGCAGCTGGTGTCATTCACACTGACTTTGAGCGAGGCTTCATTCGAGCGGAGATCTATTCAGTGACAGATCTTGAGAAGCATGGCAATGAGAAGGCCATTCGCGAAGCTGGCCGGATGCGCAGCGAGGGAAAGAGTTACGTCATGCACGATGGTGATGTGGCACACTTCCTGTTTAACGTCTGATAATCACGCTAACTAGACTGCAGGATCCCGAATCTGCTGCCTTAACACCTGCTCTGTAAGGAACTTGCAACTGCAGTGATTGACTCCCCGTAAGACAGGGCTATCCTTCGGAACCTCACATGATCGCAGCAACAGCCAAGATTCGAACAAACACCACTGAGCCCACGGCACCACGCCGTCTGCCAGGGTTGTTCGTTCCACGAGTCATGACACTTGGTGGTCGAAGCAGCGTTCGCGCTCGACTTGCAGGACTCAGTAGCCGAGTGCATCGCGTTGACGTTGGTGACGCTAGCCGCCCTGCAGTGCCTGGCCTAGCGACCCTGTAAGGGATCGCCCTCAACATCCCAACGTGCATCTGTCTCAACCGCGTCTTCAAGAAGCGAGAGATATTCCTTTGCAGAGACTTCATACACCCCAAAGCGGGTCATGTGATCGTTGGCGTACTGACTGTCACAGATCACGAAGCCGCCACGGCGCAGGCGATCAACCAAGTGCACAAGACACACCTTGCTTGCATCGGTACCGGCGCCACGCACGCTGAACATGCTTTCGCCGAAGAAGGCGCCTTTGAGTGCCACGCCGTACAGCCCACCAACGAGCGCACCGTCGCGCCATGCCTCGACGGAATGCGCGAAGCCCAATCGGTGTAATTCACTGTAAACACTGGCAA
>JBIKQN010000282.1:0-3264 GCA_044349615.1 Phycisphaerales bacterium | reverse complement strand
GGGGCACACGGTGATAGTGCCTGCGTACGCCTGCGCTGCGACCGCGCTCAGTGTCATGAAGCTCAGTGCAATCGTCTGGCTAGGTGAGGTCTTGAAGAACTTTTTCATTGCTGACTCCCGGTGAATGGTGTACGGCGATTGCCTGTCTCAACCAAGAGTACAAGGGGATTCGCGTGCGGCTAGCAAGTAAGTGTCATTTATCGTCCAATACAGCGGCGACTGCCTGTCGCGCGCGAGATTCGATCCTCCGTCATCCTCGCGGAGTACGGGACGGCTGATATTCCGCGTGAACCGACTCGCGCGTCGGTGGTGACTTTCTGATTCGACATACTCCGCGCGGAGTACATCGGTCGCTGCGCTCACCCCGCGTGGATTTCGTGCATCGTCGCTCTGTCATCTCTGCGATCATCCAGCGATGCCGAACACCACTCCACTGCAGCTCGATGACCAGGGAGTGCTTGGACTCCTCCGAGACTTCGAAGCCTTGAGGATCTGGGAAGTCCTGCGCTCCGCCCGAACCGCCGTGACGGTCGCGGAACTCGCTCAAGCCACCGGGCTCGAGCCGCGCGTGTTACAGGGTCATGTGGATCTGCTCGCGAAGCACGGACTCGTGGATACAGTCCGCGCACGGAAGCCGAGGAAGTCCGTCGGCTACCGCGTGTCGACCGAGCGCATCGTGATCACCTTTGACGACGCCTGCGCTGAGTCCGTCGCGCGCGCGATGTCCTCGAGCGAATCCGTGCGACGTGAGTTCGAACGCTGCGTCGAGCGTTATGCGGATCCCGCGTTCCACCCCGCGGTGGGAGTTCGCTTTCGACAGCACAGCATCCAGCACTTCACGAAGGAAGACTTCGCGGAGCTTCGTAGGCGCATGCTCGCAGTGATCGAGTTCCTGGCGGCACCAAGACCGCGTCCGCCGCAGCCGCGCGGCTCGCACGCAGTCTCAATCCCGCCCACTCCGTTCTGCAATCAGGCGATCAGCATCCGGCTCGATCCGATCGTGGGCGAGTTGCTTCCACTGCCCGCGGTCTGGATGACGCCACGCTCGAAGCTCAAACAGTCGACTGTCCACAAGGCCGACAAGACCGGTCTTCCCGGGCTCGCGCCCCGCGAGCGCGAGGTCGCGCTTGCCCTCGCGGATGGACTGTCGCGCGCGCATGTCGCCGAGCGGATGCGGCTCTCGGTGCACACCGTTGCGACGCTCGCACGGCGCGTCTACCGAAAGCTCGGCGTCTCGAGCCAGGCCGCGCTCGCCGCACGCCTTGCGGGTCACTCGCGACGCAAACTCGGCGAGCGGTAGCCGCGCTTGATCCAATTCGGCGTCACTGCTCCAGTACTGAACCCGCCTAGAGCACGCTGGCAAGGAGCCGCCGTCGGTCATGGACGCTCGCGAGCTTTGCGAACGGACTTGATAATCTCCACCCGCCGTTGGCCGGTGGGCTTCGGCACCCCGCACAGTTCGCACAACGCGTCTACTAGTCGCTCGTCGGTGACAACCTGAGAGACGTACACGCCCAGAATGCCGGCGGTATTCATTGTATTTCCGTCGATGATGACATCTTGTGCGAGCGGTCGCCATGAAGATGCCTTGCGCACAATGACAACGCCGCCAGCCGCATCGATCAATCGCTGCGGCAAGACAACGGTTTCCGTACCTTCGTACGCACTCTGCGCCTCAACGTACTCCTTTCCCATCGGATCGGACCCGGCGTAGTAGACCGTCGGGAGCACGACCGGTACTTGCTGACCCTTCAAAGGAGAGTCAACAAGTGCCGTGGTGACGAGATTCTCGTACGGCGACGACCGCTCCGTTCTCCTTGCGTCATCACTCGGTCGGGCCTGCCCGTTGGCGTCCAGGATGGGGAAACACCAGTCTTCAAGATGTGTGGCGTCGTCGAGGACACCCATGCGGCTGCCTCGTCGCTTGCCCTTGTGGGGGTTGGCAACGTGGACCTGGTAGTACCAGATCGACTTGGTAATCATCACGGTCCCAGCGGATCCGATGATGTCGTCGTACAACCCGAGATGGTCGGCGGCCATCACGCCGTAACGAGAAACATTGCGTCCCAAGGTCTTGTACCGGTCGGTCTGGGCCGCACTGTTCGGCAACACCTCCTTGGAAACGCCTTGCATCCGCGGCGTCTCAGAATCTGAAATCCATCCGCCGGCCATGCGCGGAAAGAACACGGTGACGGCCCCCTTGCCACCTCGAACATCCGGTCGCACGGAGGTTGGTTCCAGAAACACTCCTTCGCTCGGCGACGGTTTAACACCAGCCAACGCGGCGACCACGTTGAGCGGGTCCGGAAGAACAGTAATCGGGACGCTTTCCATCCCAACAAGCTGCGGCGGGGTCGAAAGAGGATCAGAGCGAGCCGGGATTCCGTAAACGCCCCTTGAAAGAGACCATTTGAGGTTCAGGTTCTGAACGACCGATCGGATCGCGGCCTGTTCATAAGAAAAATCTGCATTGGGTGCTTGGGAGTTTGGAACCCGATACCGATCGTCAAACGCTATTACACCAGGAGGCACCAGTTTCGCTGCTTCTGCCTTCGTCTGCGGCAAAGCCCTTGATTCGAACGATAGCGGAGGCAGTGGTAATGGCGCATCTCCAGGGTCAGCCGGAACCGCCAATACCGCGATCAAGCACGCATAGCTAATGTTCATAGTCGTGATCCAGCATCGAACAAACTAGTGATCGCAGTTGGCGCGGGGTGCGACGAACGTATTCGGCGGCATGTAGTCCCGGAAGTCGCAAGACGTGGCGCTCGGAGCGGAAAGAGCGACGACCGTGTGAAAAACTGTTCGACGAAGCGAAATCATCGAGTGTCTCCAAGGTTTGGGGGAACGAACAACTCGCAGGCCGGATGTAGCGCGCTTCCTGACAGGGGTGCGCTGAACAGTTCGAACAGGAAGCGGCACCGTCCCAAGCAGGTGATTGCGAAGCGGCTTCCGTCAAGGGAAGAGTACCACCCATGTGCCCGGTACGGAGTGTTACCTATGTGACTGGATGTACGGTGTTCCATCACCCCCATCACCGTTTGACCCGCCCCGATGTGACAGGCCAATCTGCCAGATTTTGAAAATTCTTTTTAACGCCCCCGAATTCGCTCTCCGGTTCACGTCGTCCGTCATTTCCTTCTGGCAGCCTTGACCTTGTCCTCCTTTCGTTGATTGCACGGCAGGCCACCCATGGTTATCGCCTGGCCCGTCTCGTCGAGGAGGTGAGCGATGGTCGTCTCGCGGTGGAGGAAGGGTCGCTCT
>JBIKQN010000280.1:0-3265 GCA_044349615.1 Phycisphaerales bacterium | reverse complement strand
CCACACCGCGGAATTGAGTCAATGCAGCGCCCCGCACTTCGAGCGAACCACGAATCGCAAGCGACGCGTGGTGTCATAGGGCTCAACCGCCTCGCGATGGATGACTGTCATATGCGCGATCAGGTGCACCGGCATTAGACCGGAATCCCTCAAGCGCCGCACCTGCGCGTGTCTTTTCGCAATGCGCCGCAATTGCATCGAGGCGCTCAGCAAGAATCTCCATCGACTGCGCACGCGCCGCCGGTGCTACTTGGATGCAATGCATCACGATGTCGTTGAATTCCTTGGGAACCCGAGGGTCTTGCTCATGCAACGGCTGCGGCAAGCGAATACTTCCTGGCGCAATAGCACTGCCGATCTTTCCGTTGCGCGAAGGAAGCGCGCATGGGATTTCATCACGCATCAACACCCAGTAGAGCGTTGCTCCTAGGTTGTAAATATCCGTTACCGGCGTGATTGCTTGTCGATGTGCTTGCTCAGGAGCGATGTACCCAGGAGTGCCCTGGATCCGCTTCTTCACCGCACCTACCGCGCATGCCTGACCCAGATCAATGACCTTTACAGTGCCATCTTCGCAAACCATCATGTTCGATGGCTTCATGTCGGCATGAACAAAGCCGCGTTCATGCATGTGCCCAAGGGCCCGCGCTGCCTGTGCGAAGTACTTGGCGATATTTACGCCAGAGGGTCGTGCGCTTAAGTCAAGTGTCGTGGCGTCCACCAGTTCCATGAGCAGTGCTGCATCAAGCACCGTTCCGATCATGTACTTCTGGTTCTTCAGGTACTTGTTAATAGCGCGAATGTTGGGGTGATCAAGCTTGGAGCCAACTTGGTACTCCTGAGCGATCTGGTCGATGAATCGCTGATCCTTCTCCGTCCGTCGAATGACATGCTTCAGCGCCATCACTTGGCGGGACTTCGGATCCATCACGGCATAGACAGTGCTTGCCGCGCCCTCGCCGACCTTGTCAACCACCTTGTAGCCGAACAGTTCTGCGGGAATGGGGGGTGACGTGGACATGAACATAATTACTCGCAAGCAAACACACCCCGTGCACCAATCCTCCAGAAAGGAGGGCGCTCTCACCGTGGGGGCTCGGCAGGCACCAACGCCGACTAGACGTGACCCCCGCAGGGGCAAGTCGGCGCAAAGAGGGTAGCAAAACGTCCAACAGGCTGCATTATTTCGCTACAGATCAGCAGATTGTTTCTGACGTGACTTTCGGGACATTCTGACCCCTGAATATCTGATATTTATCCCAAGAACGGCGCCAAGGCCTACGGCAATAGTTGCGCGCGAAAGCCTTCCGGCTGAAACTGGCCTGTGACTCCGGCAACTGTCGGATCTCCAGATCCCCGAAGAAGGTCCGAATTGCGATAGCCCGGGGTCAATTCCCTGTGAAAGAACACGGCATGCGCACCGATTCCTAGCTCAGCCTGAAGAGCCCGAACGAGGCTCAAGAGTTCACGTGCCTGGCGATCCGTAAAGGCGCGCCGCTCGCCATTACCCACTAGGCACACGGCAATTGCCCTTCTATTCAGATCATTGGCCGAAAGTGGGGCTTCGTGTGCCCGCAGCGGCCATGGCGCACGCATCGCCGCGTTGGCATGTGCGCCCGCCAATTGACGCTCCCAGCGGAACCCCACGGCTACCTGACCGTCTTCCATTCCTTGGCCGTTTCCGATCACGAAGTGGTAGCCCAGCCCTGAAAGACCAGCATCCAAGTGCCGACGCTCCAGGGCCGCAACATCACCCGCCGGAGATCCACTGTCATGGATGACTATCGCCTGCCACTGACCGCGCGCCATCGGAGTATCGCGGGGCGCAATACGAGGGGTTGTAGCAACCGCGGAAGGCATCATTGAAGCTACTGGCGATTCGCGCAAGTCCCGGGAGGTACGGAGGCTGACTAGCCCGCGTGCCGGCGCGGCGGCCCACAGAATTCCAATACTTGCAGTGCATGCCACGGCGAATGCTGCCCACACAACCACCGACCGCGGCAGCGGAGCCCGGGTTGCCCGGCTACTCAATGAATGGTCCGATGGAACGCCCTCCAAGGAAGGGTTCGAAGCGAGGTGGGGTTTTCCGAGAGGCTCAACGTCCGTGTTCACTATGACTCGCGCATTCCATGGCGCGTCTCCAGCCAATTCATCGGTCCGGCCGGGCGCCGTGGTTCAAGATTCTGTGGTCTTTGGCGCCAACCGAGCACGCAAGGCTGGCTGGGGAGTGCCAAACACATCCGGCTCGTCCTTGGGGGCTGCGCCTGTACGCATCGCATCAAACTTCTCAAACTGCGTGCGAGGTGCGCTCTCCGGAAACAGCGGCTTTGTGCAGCCCGCAAAGATGAACGAATAGGCCATCAATGTAGCCGCTGTGAAAGCTAGTGTCCGTCGATGATTGCACACAGCGGGCATATTCGGCATAGTACCCATCACTCCCGTGGCGCCGCCACAGCGCCTGATGTTCGACATGTCTGTCGACTCCAACCATCGGTACAGGACACCGCCACGGTCCATACAACCTTGGCTGGGGCGGACGCCGGAACTACTACCGGAATCTCCAATGAATAGTGCGTTCCCATAAACGCGGCGCGCCATGAGGCGCGTAAATCAGCCGGCGATACTGACCGATGACCAAGTTCTATCACCTTGCCAGCCGGGTCAACAATCGCCACCGTCACCTCACATCGCCCCGCCACCTGAAGCACGCGCCCGAGCCCATCGCGTGGTTCGACAGCCACGCGTACGAGCGCATGACGAGATGGCTCACTTACTTCCGAAACCGCGGGTGCGTTGGCCTCTACCCCTGATGCCGCCGCCCGGGTCACCCACTCCGCCGACCCGCCTGCGAAGGCCAAGGTGACCATACGGGGAGTCGCCTCCGCTACTTCGCGGTCGACTGCACCCACTGCATTTATCTGCGCAATGTGCTCTTGGGCTGCGGCTAACTGCGCCTGCAATTCTGATGACTTTGCTTCCAATTCTTGAACGCGCCGCTGTAATTCCACGGCTTGGACTCGCGCGTCGGACAATCCATCGGGCGGCACAAGCGTCGCGCTGCAGCCAGTCAATGCAACGAACATGGCGCCGGTGATGCACAGTACGGCTGCCACGGTTACCACATGTGTTGATGATTTCTTCATGCTGCACCTCGGTCACGCCGACGCCGTGCGCCGGGCTTACTCTTGGCCTCGGCCAATTCGGCAATCTCTCGCTGCGAAACGTCATGGACCAGATTTTCCAACGCGCTACGGAAGTCCACATT
>JBIKQN010000281.1:0-3265 GCA_044349615.1 Phycisphaerales bacterium | reverse complement strand
CGTCCAAGCCAATGCTTCCCCAGAATCCGCGAACCGTCCGATGACGGTCCCGCTCGCTACCGCGACCACGCCCCATACGGCGCCCGTGCCGCGATGGGCGGTACTGACCGTGACATGGGCAAACTCACTCGGCAGCGGTTTGCTCTGGAGCGGCGTTCCGTTTGTGACGGAACTGCAGTACGGATTCACCAAGGGCGAGAACTTGCTCTTGGCACTTGCCGAGAGTGTCATTTACGTGTTAGTAGCACTAGTGTCTGGACCGATACTCCGGCGCTTTGAAGGTCAAGGACTTACCCCGCGCATCGTCCTGATGTCCATCTTTACGGTGCAACTGCTGGCATCGGCACTGGCACTCACTGGCATGTGGGGCGTCATTGCCGCTTCCTGCATCTTCAGCGCGGTTGGTGCAGCACTGTGGCCCATCATGGAGAGTTATGTCTCCTCAGGTCAGCACGGTGGCAACATGCGCCGGTCAATAGGCATCTTCAATGTCACTTGGATGTCAGCTACTGGCGCTGCACTCCTCCTGATGGCGCCCTTGGTGGCAACTGGTCACGCGAGCCAAACACTCTTGGTCTTGGCACCGATCTCCCTGCTCTCAATGTTCCTTCTGCGCTGGTTCCCCAAGAAGCCAGCGGCGCATCCGCCCGAACACGCGCATACGCACATTGCGCCGCAGTATGCGTATCTCCTTCGTGCTACTCGATTTGTGGTGCCTACGAGTTACATATTCATTTCCGTGATCGGTCCTGTGCTGCCATTTATCCTCCGTGACCTTGCGATTGAGGACGGTCTCAAGACCCCGATCGCATCGGTGTGGATGTTTGCGCGTATGTTCACGGTAGTGATCCTGGCGCAACTCACATTCTGGCATGGTCGATGGAGCACGCTCGCCGTGGGCATTTCCTTGCTGGCTGGGGGATTTGCAGCCATCGTCCTTGCAACCAATGTTTCCATGTTGATGATTGGACTTGCACTCTTTGGTGCTGGCCACGGGGTCATTTACTACGCAGGTCTGTACTACGCCATGGCTGTTGGCGGTGCGGAGGTTGACGCAGGTGGTCGCTTCGAAGCATTGATTGGCGTTGGATACGTGATTGGCCCAGTGGCAGGAATGCTGGCTGGGGGAACCCAAGCACAACTTGTTGGCGCCACGTGGGCTGCTGCGCTCCTAGGTATTGCTCCGGCCATCATGCCATGGCTTGCATGGCAGCGTCGACTGCGCTCCGAACGGAGGGTGCACGCATGATGGTCACCTTGATCATTCTGAGCGCATTGATTGCCCTCAATGCATTTGTGGCTGGATGCGAACTTGCCTTGATGACGGCCCGCCCATCGCGGCTCCAGGCGATGGCCGACCGCGGGAACAATGGCGCGCGCCGTGCGCTTGCCTTGTCGCGTGATTCATCACGACTGCTTTCCACCGCCCAATTGATCATGACGGCGACCGCCATCATGGAAGGCGCCTACGGCGAGCGCGAACTCTCGCACCACATGGTCGTTTGGCTCAGCGGCTATCCGGCGATCGCTCCGCATGCGGAGTTGATTTCATTCGTGACGGTCTTTACCGTCCTGTCCTACTTGCTTCTCGTGTTGGGCGAATTGGTGCCAAAGCAGATCGGTATCGCGTATCCAGAGCAGATCGCCTCGTGGGCCGCCACGCCGCTGTGGTTCCTCTCGCGGATTGCCAGCATTCCAGTACGCATCCTTACCAGTTCCACAGATGGACTGACGCGGCTCCTTGGGATCCGCAGCACTCGCGACGAAGTGAGCGAGGAAGATGTGAAGGCGATGGTTGCGCAAGCCGCGAGCACTGGCGTATTTGACCCTATGGAACACCGAATCTTTGAGCGGGCTCTTCGCGTAGGCGACATGACCAGCAAGAGCCTAATGGTTCCGCGCGGGCAAATCACTTGGATTGATGCCAATATGCCAGCGGACGACCTGCAAGTACTGATCGGCACAGCCCCGTTCAGTCACTTCCCGGTGTGTGAAGGTTCCATCGATCGCCTCTTGGGCGTTGTGCACATCAAGGATCTGATCTCCTATGGTTTGCTTGCAGGTGCCGAATTCAAGGTGTCTGCAGTGATGCAGGCTCCGCTCTATGTTCCGGATTCCATGCCGGCGCTCAAGTTGCTGGCACTGTTTCAGTCAAGCCGCACGCGCGTTGCCTTCGTTGTTGATGAGCACGGAGGACTTGAAGGGCTAGTCACTACAAATGATGTAGTACAAGCACTTCTTGGTGACATGAGCCGCGGCAGTGAAGACGAGCAAGCATCTGCCGTTCAGCGCGACGATGGATCGTGGCTCATGGATGGCATGCTCCCGCTCCCCGATGTCTTGGCGACTCTCGGCTTGGACAATGATGCTGCCGATGAACTACCAGAAGTAGCAACCGCCGCTGGCTTGGTGACGGCGCTCCTCGGAGATCTACCAAGGACAGGCGACAAGGTGAACTGGAACGGATGGCAATTCGAGGTCACTGACCTTGATGGACGCCGCCTCGACAAGCTGCTCGTTACGCGTCACCCGGCACAGAGCCGGTCTTCGCACTGATACTGCTTAGCGCCTTAAGCGCCGCATCGCGGGCCGCCGCATGGTTAACGATGGGATACGGATAGGTTTCGCCAAGCGTTACTCCCGACATCGACAGCGCTAGCGGCGGAGCTTCCCACGGCTCATGGATGTAATCCGAGGCCACTCCCGCCAATTCTGGAACCCAACGACGCACATAGGCACCCTCGGGGTCAAACTTCTTTCCCTGAGTCATCGGGTTGAAGATACGAAAGTATGGCGCGGCATCCGCGCCACAGCCGCCCGCCCACTGCCAACCGAGCGTGTTGCTTGCAAGGTCGGCATCAACCAAGGTGTCCCAGAACCAACGCGCACCATCAATCCAGTTGATCCGCAGGTGCTTCACGAGGAAACTGGCCACCACCATGCGCACCCGGTTGTGCATCCACCCTGTGTGCCAGAGTTGGCGCATGCCAGCATCAACAATCGGATATCCGGTTTGCCCACGTTGCCACGCGCGTAACTGCGCGGGATCTGTGCGCCATGGGAATGCGCGATAGTCCGTCCTGAGCGGATCCTCAGCAGTACGCGGGAAGTTGGCAAGTACATGGGTGCCAAACTCCCGCCAACCGAGTTCAGCGCGAAACTTCTCGCCGTTTGCAACAAACTCACTCGCGCGCCCACGCAAGGCATTGCCAGCGGCGTGCCAAGCAACACGCGGCCCAACCTCACCATAGTGAAGGTGCGCGGC
>JBIKQN010000279.1:0-3266 GCA_044349615.1 Phycisphaerales bacterium | reverse complement strand
CCCACTCTTGAGCGAATCAGTCGCAGCGGGCATTCGTTCTGCGTATTTCGCTGAATCTGGCGAGCTAGCTATTCGATACGGGATAAGCATTGCAGATGTGATTGAGCATTTAGAAAATGCCGGACTGGGACGCATGCCGCGTCCAGAGCGCGCCATTGAGAACATGAAATGCGCTGTTCATGCAACTGCACTCACACGCGGTGTTGCGCAATCATGGGCCGATCTACAGACCGTCCTTGCTCCTGGATTTGATCGCGCCTGTGCGTCACGCCTTGATCCCATGCGAGGTATCGCGTTCGCGCGCCGCTTCTGGATTGATCTCCGAGTTTCAACGCTTGGAGAAGAAGAGCGCCCTGCCGCTGACCGACGCACGAGCGCTCGCCCAGCCCCCCGCCGCCCACGCGGCGTGCGAGCTCCAGACCTCAGAACCTTCGCAGCAACCCGTCCGTTACGGTATTGGCTGGCCGAAAGGCTGCTTGGGAGCCTTGAAGTAGAGCTTGGACGGGCAGCAAGCGCCTCTGAGCGCCTTGACACGGTGGAAGAAGTGCGTACTCTTCGGATTCCTGCCCAAATGGCCGCAGGCGCGGAGACGCGTCCCGGATAAGATGGCGACAACCAAATTACTGCTCGAAGCGACCCAGAAACGGATCGCAACGTGCGAGGCACTTTAGCTCAGTTGGTAGAGCAGCGCACTGAAGATGCGCGGGTCCGCGGTTCAAATCCGCGAGGTGCCACTGAAACGCCGCCCGATCCTTGATCGGGCGGCGTTTCGCATTTGGGATCCTTCGCTTGACGGCCGCACTCAAGCTAATCTCTCTACCTTGGGTTCACCCATCGACGTTCGACGCCTGCGCGAGGAGATCCTCTCGTGGATGACCCCTCCTTCTGCCGATCGCGGCGGACGAGTGGCCGGACGGCAAATTCGTCGTCTCGTAGAAGCACTTGATGAACCAAGCGGACGAGAAGATCGATTCCTCAGCACAGTGGCCGAAGCCGTGTTGGCGCGTCGGCTCTTAGAAGCTGGATGCACCATTGACATCGAACGCCCAACCGCTGGCGGTCGTCACGCAGACTTCCATGTAAGAGCTTCGAGCGTTGAATGTTGGGTGCATGTCAAGCGTGTTGGCGCACCGCACGCCATTGAGTCAAGTGAGCCTCTTCCAGCGATCTTGGCGGAGCTCTCCAACATCAAACGCCCGGTAGCCGTTGCCGTGCGCTGGGCTCCAACCGCGACCGATGCCCAATTGCTGAACCTGCGCAGCGCGCTGGAATCATTCATCCGCGAGGCAAGCGTCGGCGATGAGCTAGTCGTTCGTGCCGAAGATGGGACTTGGCTCGGCGCCGCGCGAATTGTAGCTCCAACCGCCGAAGGTTCGGTAGCGATTCGGACTGGTATTGATGCCGGATGGGAGGCTGCCATCCCGCGCGTGCAGCGTTTGCTTCGAAAGGCGTATTCACAATTCATGCCTGGCGCGGTGAATGTGATCTGTATCGCAAGCGATACATCGGCGGCATTTGACGCAATTGAAACCGCGCTGCTTGGAACAATTATTGAGCGCTGGGATCGATTCCCGCCGCGCGGCCATCGAGTGGCACATGGCCGAGCCGAGGATGGCTTCTGGGCTCGTGGTCAATACGAAATGAGTTCGCTGGTGGCGTGGTTTCCTGTCGACGGCAGCACCCCGGCACGGATCTGGGAACGTGCTCCACACGGCACTCCGCATGTCCGCGACGGAGCGGTTGCATCACTCATGGCACGGGTGCTTGACGCCACCAAGGATCGGACATGAACGAGCGAGGCCATGTCGCCCCACCCACGCGTCACTCTTCGTCCGATTGTTGACCAACTGCATAGGAGTCGTGCGGGCGCACTCGCGGCGCGACCTCTACCTTGGCATCGGGCCACAAAGCGCGTAACCCCTCATGCGCAGGAAGACCGTTGACGAGCATCCGAACGCCGCTCGACAGCAGTTGCTCAAGTTGCCGTCTGCCAATCTCAACTTTCAGTTCAACATGCGCATCGGTCCAATCGCGGCCAAGCACTGGAACGCGCTTCTCAACAAAGTCCACCGCACGACTGTCTGAGAGCGGAACCGAAAGCGTGCAAGAACGAACGTCGCCCTTCATGAGGGCAAGAACGCGCTCCGACAATTCAGGAAGACCATCGCCAGTCAGCGCGGAGATCGCCATGGCGCCTGGCACACGCTCCATCCACTCAGCAATACGTGGATCAGGACCATTCCTTGTGCCCTGCAACCGATCCGCCTTATTGAGAAGAAGAATGCGCGGCTGCTGATCTGCACCAATTTCATCAAGCACCGACTGCACCGTTTCGTACTGCATAAGTGCGCTACGGTCCGCCACATCAAGCACGATCAGTATCACATGGCTTGCAATGGCGTCTTCCAATGTTGCACGAAAGCTCGCGACCAAATGATGGGGCAGCCTCTGCACGAAGCCAACTGTGTCGGAGAGCATCGCGGCGTTCCCGCCGGCAAGATTCCAACTTTCAACACGTGTGCCGAGCGTTGCAAATAGTTTGTCAGCGGCATAGGCCCCACCGCGGGTGAGTGCATTAAAGAGGCTTGATTTGCCAGCATTGGTGTAACCGACCAACGCTGCAGTGAAGTGCTCGTCACGGCGTTGCTTGACTTCACGCGAGCGTCGCCCTTCAATTTCACCAAGTTCGCGCCGCAGCTTGTCTAACTTTGCCTTCACGATACGACGGTCAATTTCTAGTTGTTGCTCGCCCGGCCCACGCGTACCAACGCCTACTGGTGCACCGCCGGTCACTTGCCCCAAGTGAGACCACATGGCGCGCAGACGCGGCGCTGTGTATTCAAGTTGTGCGATCTCAACTTGCAGTTGTGCCTGCTTGGTGGTGGCGCGGTTTGCAAAGATGTCTAGGATCACCTCGCTACGATCAATGACTTTCAGTTCAAGCGCTTTCTCGAGTTCCGCGATTTGGCTTGGCGCTAGTTCGTTGTCAAAGATCACCACTTTCGCGCCAAGCTCCTTGCACATGGCGGACAACTCCTCCACCTTGCCCTTACCAATGTAGGTCTTGCCCCGCGGCGCGACTCGGCGCTGTTCAAGCGTGCCGACGACGCGCACCCCGGCGGTCTCCGCTAAAGCCTGTAACTCCGCAAGCGAGTCATCAAAGGTGGTTTCGTTGTCCCGAAGGCGGACGCCGACAAGGATCGCGGGCTCGGCCCGGATGTCGACTTCTGCGTGGCGTCCTGTTTCCATGTGGAGAGGATTGTAGG
>JBIKQN010000278.1:0-3301 GCA_044349615.1 Phycisphaerales bacterium | reverse complement strand
AGCAGCTGTGTCATCAATAATAACAACGAGTGTTCGCGCTACGCGTGTTGTCGCGGTATCGGTACCAATGAACGGTGCCGCTATCGCAAGTCCAGCGCACACTACTAACAAACATCGAATTGCCAAGAGTAGCCACCGCTCAACACGACGCTTTCGCTCAACACGGCGAAGTGCTTCGCGCAACAAATCCATTGCCGCCCATTCAATTGGCTTTCGTCGCCGTCGCATGAGAAAGTGAATCGCCACGGGAATGGTTATTGCCGCAACTGCAGCAATCGCCAGACCGGGTGATGCGAATGTCAGCCAACTCATCGACCGCCCCCGCGCAAGAAAGTTTCCCGGCGGGCTAACAACGCTGCCATCGCTGGGCCAACAGAGTCGTGGGTGTCAAGGCGAATCATGTCGAAGCCGAACCCACGAGTCAGTCGCTCTAATTCGCGTTCGTCTTCTGCCAGAACTTCCAAGTAGGCGGCGCGAACACTGCGAGTGTCAACCTCGATGGTTGATTCGCCCTCAAGACCCTCAAATGGTGCGTTCTCGTTCAGGTTAAACCGTAATTCCGCCCGATCAAGCACGCGTACAACAATGACATCATGGCCCCGATGCCGCAGTCTCGCGAGTGCATCTTTAACCTGCTGTCGCGGCATAAGAAAGTCACTAACAACAATCACTAATGAGCGGCGAGTTCCGCGCGAAAGCAATTCGTCAACCGCACGCGGGAGATCCGCGCGCCCGTCAACAGCATGAGTAGCCAAGCATTGAACAATTGCACGCCAATGACCTTGTGAGTTCGAGCAGCGTGTAGCCGCAACAAGTGTTGGGCCGAACATCTCGGTTGAAACCCGGTCGCGCTGTGCGAGACCAAGAAATGCCATGGCTGCTGCTGCTGCTGTGGCGTGATCAAACTTGGTCCATGTCGATTGTTTGCCCGTCTGGGTCCCGCCCCACCCATCTTTATTTCCAAGCGTTCCAAATCGCATACTTCCAGAGGCGTCCACCATGATGTGAATGTCTAGGTTGGTCTCTTGTTGAAAGCGCTTCAGATACAGCTTGTCACTGCGTCCAAACACCTTCCAGTCAATGTGGCGCACAGGGTCGCCGGCAACATATTGCCGATGTTCAGCAAACTCAACAGCTAACCCTTGATAAGGCGAGCGATGCATTCCGCTCATGACACCCTCCGCGATGCGCTTGGCGCGCAACTCGAAGGGCCCAAGTTGAGCCAATGTTTCAGGTGCCAGGTATTGCTCTGCGCGCAAAGAGCTCCGTTCAGGCGCTCGTTGGTTTCACGAGGCGCTCTAGTTCCTTGACCCCAGCCGCGCCGGTGTCTTCAACACGTATCTCACGCAGTAGTTCGTCTATGACCTGATCTGGTCCAACCCGATCCGCTTGAGCATTGAAGTTCAACTGAAGACGGTGTCGCAGAATCGGCTTAGCAACAGCACGAACATCGTCAGGGGTAGCGGTTGCCGCACCCGCAAGTAGTGCGCGCGCTTTCGCGGCTAGCACCAAGAATTGGCTTGCGCGCGGACCTGCGCCCCAACTTACGTATTCCATGATGCGCAACTTCGCCGTTTGGGATGACGGATCTTGCTCTTGTCGCGTAGCGCGAACCAAACGAAGTGCATAACGGACTACGTGATCTGCAACCGGCACCTCACGCACGAGTGCTTGAATTGCACGCACGTCTTCACCACTAAGAACACGCTCTGTGGGCTTTGGTGCCGCGCCAGTGGTCCGCCGCACAATTTCTGCCTCTTCGTCGGCTGATGGATAACCAATCAATATCTGCAGCATGAACCGGTCCAGTTGTGCTTCTGGAAGTGGATATGTGCCTTCTTGCTCAATTGGATTTTGTGTAGCCAATACAAAGAAAGGATCGGGTAGCGGGTGGTTCACGCCGCCGATAGTGACCTGTCGTTCTTGCATCGACTCCAACAACGCGCTTTGTGTCTTTGGTGGCGTCCGATTGATTTCATCTGCCAAGATGACATTCGAGAATATTGGTCCTGGAACAAATCGAAGGCGTCGTGTTCCGGTTGATCGATCCTCTTCGATAACTTCTGTGCCAGTCATATCGCTCGGCATGAGGTCTGGTGTGAACTGGATGCGCGAAAATCCTAATGACATACTCCGTGCCAGGGTTGACACCATCAGCGTCTTTGCCAAACCAGGAACACCCTCAATCAAAGCATGACCGCCACAGGCCAGTGCGATCATCACTTCGTCAATCACTCGATCTTGCCCAACAATCACCGAGTGCACTGCTGCACGCAGGCGCTCGGTGGCGGCTTTGGCATCAGCAGGGGTGTGAATGACCGTGGACGGCGCGGATTCTTGCATACTTGAAGTATAGTTGTGAGTCTTGCCGGAACTCCCGGAAATCGAAGTGTTACGCCGCACAGTCGCGCCTGTACTTGTCGGGCGGGTATTACGCGTAAAGACCATTGGACCGCATGACATGCGAGCCCGAGGCAGTGGCCGCGGTGAGGGTCGCTGTAAACCGGGCGCGTGGATGAATCGAAATGAGTTACTCGATGGGGCAACCGTTCAATCTGTTGAGCGCCATGGCAAAAGGTTGGCCATTCTTGCTACTGATGGAAGATGCTTGGTTATTCAGTTGGGCATGAGCGGTCAATTGATCGCTGGTCCATCCACAACTAAACCACATCAACATTTGGTCTGGTCGATTATTGGTGGACATCGGTGTCCATCTTCTTTGGTATTGGCCCAGGATTTCTTGGTGTTTAGAGATCCACGTCGATTTGGCGGTGTTGTTTCATATGAATCCAAGGATGAACTTCAGAAATCTTGGACAGCCGAACTTGGACCAGATGCTTTGACTATTAATGCGAGTGCACTTCAATCCGTATTGTGTGGATCGCGAGCTATCAAGGTTGCCTTGTTAGATCAGGCAACGATTGCTGGCGTTGGAAATATTTATGCCGATGAATCATTGCATGTCGCCGGTATTGATCCGCGTATGCGCTGTGATCAGATTTCCAAGGCGGATGTAAAGAACCTTGCGCAAGCAATTCGGCTGATCCTGAACCGAGCAACCAAACATGGCGGTAGCACCCTTCGTGATTACCGATCAGGTCTCGGAGCCAAAGGCGCCGCACAGGCGCTACATGCCGTTTATGGGCATGCGGGGCAACCCTGTGCCCAATGTGGGGAAACTTTGCAAGGAACGCGCCTGGGTGGCCGTGCGACCGTATGGTGCCCATTCTGCCAGCCCCGAAGGCGGCGTTAGTCATCAGGCGACCGGTATCCGCCCAGGCGCCTAGACGACAGTGTTCAG
>JBIKQN010000277.1:0-3315 GCA_044349615.1 Phycisphaerales bacterium | reverse complement strand
GACCATAGGGAGTGGATGCTATCCGGCACGGCGGGCGCCGTCAGCGCAGCGGTACTTCCACATCGCGCTCGGTACCGTCGGGACGCAGAACAGTCAGACTCGCCGCCGGCACTGTGGCAAGCCGGGTCCGCGCCGCCGTGCTCCGGGCAAGCCGCACCCATAAGTCATCAACCGAGGCCACTCGCTGCCCTTCGAGCGCAACGATCAGCGACCCGGCTGGAATGTCTGCCGCCACGGGACCCTGCGATGCGCCAACCTGCACTCCCGGACGACCATCACGCGCGCCATCGGCGAGTCCCGACAGACCAGCCCGCTGAAATGCTCCCAAGAACATTCCAGCGTTCACGCTGGGATCCATCGTCGCAAGAACAACACGCATCTCAATCCGTTCGCCCGCAGCGCCATTTGATTTCGCCCGCCACACCTCAACCGGCAGTTCGGTTCCTGGGCGCTTCGTACCCACTTCACTCAACACCTTATCCCGCGAATCAATACGCCGATCACCGAGCGCAGTGATGACATCTCCAAGCCGCAACCCTGCATTGGCAGCTGGGCTTCCCGGAGTGATTAAAGTGATCACGGCACCCTCACCTTGAAAGCTATCAGTGACAGCCCGAAAGATTGGATTCCGAGAGGACATCGTCTTCACCCGCTCCAAATCCATCACACTCACACCCAAGAATCCACGTGTGACGCTGCCATTTGCAATCAATTGCGTGACTACATTTTCAGCAATCGACATTGGTATTGCTAATCCAATACCTGCAAACTGCCCACTACCAACAGAACTGCCGCGTCCCGTGGCAATAGCGGTGTTAATACCAATGACACGCCCGCGCACATCGGTCAGTGGTCCGCCAGAGTTACCAGGATTGACAGCGGCATCCACCTGAATGAAGCTTTCATATTCCACTTCTGCAAGACCAGCGCTGCGCCCGACGCCGGAAACGATTCCACTTGACATGCTGAATCGAAATTCAAACGGCGAACCGAAAGCAAACACAAGGTCTCCCTGCGCCGGAAGCGTGGCTGTCCGAGTTGCGGGCAGCAAACCCTCCGCCTCAATGCGAAGCACCGCAATATCAGTGCGCGGATCCAGGCCAACCAGAGTTGCCGGGTGAAGCGAACCATCATGAAGTTGCACTTCGAGCGCAGTAGCGCCGTCGACCACATGCGCGTTCGTCACGATGTTGCCACTTGCATCCCAGATCCAACCTGAACCGGATTGCGTGAACGCGCGGGCCCCAAGGCGTCCCTTCGCTTCGCCAGCAACACTGACATGAACGACGGCTGGTTCAACCACCGCAGCAATATCGCGCATCGATGCGCTCATCGATTCCAATGCATTCGAACCCGCAAGGCGATCAGCCGCTGCATCCACAGACCGCGCCGTGCGCTCAACCTGCGCAAGCCGAATCAAAGCCGGGACAGTCCAAAGGCTCACCACCGCAGCCGCAAGCAACAACGCTGCAGGCAGCGCACGGAGCAGCCGGGATTCACTCATGATGCGTGACCAGCCATCTGTTGCAGTCGCGCCAGTTCGTCGGGCGCCATCGCGTAAGGATGCTCACCAAGATCACCATCGCGCACACGGTCGCGCCAGACACGCGCGGCGCGCTCGATTTCAGCACCGACCGCGGCAACTGGGTGTGCAAAGGCGGGCTGCCAGTGCGTCATGCCAAGAAGATCCTGAAGGACGACCACCTGCCCGTGGCACGCCGTGCCAGCGCCGCATCCGATCACCGGGACCGTTGCACGCTCAACCACCAACTCTGCAACTTCCGCAGGGCAAGCTTCAATCAGCAGCATGGATGCGCCAGCCGCTTCAAGAGCCGCGGCATCGTGCAGGATGCGGAGCGCACTCTCCGCGTTGCGACCGGCACTGACATATCCACCCTTCATCTTCGATTGTTGCGGACGGCTTCCGATGTGGGCAACGACTGGAATGCCAGCACGCGCCAACTTCTCAACAAGCGGTACGAACGATCGGTCGAGTTCCAACTTGACGCAGTCAGCCGCACCCTCAGTCATGAAGCGACCCGCATTGCGAATCGCCTCCGCGTCGTCCGCTTGGTAGCTCATGAACGGCATGTCGGCCATCACGATGCGCGACGGTGCGCCACGCTTCACTGCAGCTGTGAGGGTGATCATGAAATCAAGCGGCGCATTGATCGTGGACGTGTATCCAAGGATCATCTCCGCGGCGGTATCACCAACAAGCAAGACTTCAAGACCACTTTTTTCCAGCCAACGCGCGGTAGTGGCGTCGTAGCAGGTGAGGCACGAGAACTTCGCGCCGGACTTCGACATCCGCATGAGATCGCGGAGCGTGAGATTCGTTGGAGCGTCTGCCATGGTGGGAGTGTAAATGGAGACCTCCCGAACGGCCGGCCGACATAACTCGGCAAACCAAGCGGAAATCCAAACGGCTCACTTTCGAGCGTCAGTTATCAGCGACGCATGGGGTTCTGAACCACATTATCACGGCCGCAGACGATCAAGTCAGCGATCTCAATGACTTCTTTGAAACTCTCCTGCGCCTGCTCCAAACTAAACACGGGCGACAGCACTTTGCCCTCGGCAAGATGCTCGTAGGAAGCAACCGTATCGCCTGCCACCAGCACCGTTGCACTTGGCTGTGGCAATAACAGTCCACACGAGCCCTGAGTGACGCCGTACAGCGGGAACAAGTCCACGCCCATGGCGAGCGTGTCCGGCGAGGATTTGCAGCGTTGCAGCAGCGTGATCTCCGCGCGCAATGACTTGGCAAGATCCCCGTCACCAGCCTCCTCGGCCTCTTGGAACTTGGCCACAAGTTGCGCCCCAACGCTCTCGCGCTCAAGTTCACCAACCAACCACTGCGCATCATCAAATGCCGTTATCCCGCGCCGCCGCATTGGATGGAAATTGGTGAGAAACACATGCGTGATCGCTTCGGGCTTCAGACCGCTGCGCTCTAAGAGGCGCGGAACCAGAATCTGCTCTGGTAGCGAAGGATCAACCAAGATCTTGGCATCACCCGCATCGATCAGCGTGGTCGTTGCGTGCGCCGGCCGCACATCGCCGCGCTCGCCCCACAAAGGATGATGCGCGAGCGTGCCGATTGAGATGACGCGGAAGTGTGCCATGGGCGAAGGAGTGTACGCGCACCCCTCACCCTTCCCCGCCCCCATGATGCTCCGCCGCCAGCTTGCCTAGCGGATTCGTTGGGTCGCCCTTCTTGCGCGACAGTGCTTCAATCACGCGCTTCGGAACGAGCGGCACTAGTTTTTCAATCGTTCCACCGAATGCTGCAATCTGCTTTATCAAACTGGA
>JBIKQN010000017.1:0-10824 GCA_044349615.1 Phycisphaerales bacterium | reverse complement strand
CAGCCAATGTGGTGCGCGCCACACGTCTCAGCGCGCGCAGCGGCAAGAGCTTGCGCGTCATGGAAATGCTCGAAGAACTTACTGCAGCGGGCGACCGCGCGCTGATCTTCACGCAGTACCGACAGATGGGTCACTTGCTGGTGCAAATGATCCGGCAAGAGTTGGATATTGAGGCGCTGTTCCTGCACGGCGGCACCCCACAAGCAAAGCGCGACCAATTGGTGCAGCGGTTCCAGAGTGAAGACCCTGCATCGCCGCTCTTCATCCTCAGTCTCAAGGCTGGTGGTGTTGGACTAAACCTGACCGCTGCAAACCATGTGTTCCACTATGACCGATGGTGGAATCCTGCTGTTGAAAATCAGGCTACCGACCGCGCATTCCGCATTGGTCAGTTGCGTACTGTCAATGTCCACAAGATGATCACCGTGGGCACCCTTGAGGAGCGCATTGACCAGATGATTGAGCAGAAGACCGAACTTGCAAGCCAGATCATTGGCAGCGGCGAACAATGGCTCACCGAACTCAATACTTCGCAGTTGCGTGACTTGCTCTCGCTCCGCGGCAACACACTAGAGGACGGCGCATGAGTAGCGAAGGCTTCAGCATTCGGCCGTCACAAAAGAAACTGGAACAGCCGCGCCGCGTGCGCCACGGCATCCGATTTCGAAGGAAGCTCGGTCTTGAGGGGCTTCCATGGCATGCCACTGCGTTCATTCACGCTATCGAAGCTGGCATGCCTCCAGATGTCCGCATGCTCGGCATGGAATACGCACTCGCTGGACAGGTGGCCAACTACACCATCACACCAGGTGTGGTAGCGACCACTGTTCAGGGGCGCGGCGTCAATCCATACACAGCGAAGATCACCGTTCGGCCACTTTCGCGCGAAGAGTGGGACAAGGTCATCGAACGGATGGCTGGCGAAGCGGTGTACGCAGCTCGTCTACTCACTGGCGAAGTACCGGAATCGATTGAGGAGTGCTTCGCAGTGGTGGGGCGACACTTGCTACCAGCACCCGGAGATGGCGTGCACACGGAGTGTGATTGTGGGCTTGAACAACCTTGCAAGCATGTGGCCGCCGCCGCGTACTTGATGGCAGAGCGCATTGAAGTTGACCCAGTGGTGCTCTTTGCACTGCGTGGGCTTGACGGCGAATTGCTTCTTGAGCGGCTTCAAGAGCAGCGAACCCTGCAGACTTCTGGCGTATCACAAGCACACGCCACTGCATCAACCGTCGAAGAAGACAACGGCGGACTGCCGCCACTCGAGCAGTGCATCGCAGACTTCTGGCGCCCCACTGCAGCGCTCGATGAAGCCGAATCAGCGCCATCAGCAGAACATGTCCCACATGCACTGCTGCGCCGCATGGGGCCAAGCCCAATGGGTGGCAAATTCCCAATGGTTGGTCTACTGGCAAGTATTTATGACAGTATTCGTGCGCGAACCACCGAGTGACAAGCCGGAACCTCGGTGGTCACATTCATGGCGCACGGGTTGAATTCACGCGCCGTGATCAGGCGGTTGCGTTGGGATTGCGATAGAAGATCCGCAGTCGATTGCCGGGGTGCAGATACTCAACCGAGGACATGTAGGCGCGCATCAACATAATGCCGCGCCCCGAGGGGATATCAATGTTCTCATCGGCCGTCGGGTCCGGAACCGAGCCCGGGTCAAAGCCTTCGCCTTCATCAATCACCACGAGTTCAACACCCTGGGGATCAATCTTGCACTCGACAGTCACATGCTTGGAGGGATTGCCCTTGTTGCCATGGCGGAAGCCGTTGACCAGTGCTTCTTCAAGCGCGAGTCGGATGGCAAAGGATGCAGCCTCACCATAGCCACAGCTATGCAATGCATCATTGACATCGGACTGCAAGCCTTCAATCGAATCTCGCTGCTCTAAAAGCACCCAGCTTCGCTCGAAGCGACCATCGTGGACATGTTCCTGCGTGGAGTGAGCCATAGAATGACTAACTTTCATTTGGCGCCACCAAGGCTCGCCTTGGCGGACGGGAGGTCCTTCTCGATACGCAAGATCTTGTTCAATTTGGTGATCTGAAAGATCTGCAGGATCTGAGCGTTAATATCACACAGGCGTAGCTGACCGTCCTTTGCCTTCACTCTGTTCATGACAGTGAGGAGGGTGCCAAGGGCGGCAGATGAAAGATGTTCCACTCCCTTAAAGGTGACCACAATACGAGGACGCGGGGAGTCATCAACCAACTTGGTCAGTTCGTTGCCGATTTGCCGGATCACGACTTCGTCGATGATTTGCTTCTCTGTGAACTCAACGAGCGTGCACTCGGGGTCTTTAACGATCCGAATGAAACTTTGTTGCGGCTGGGCCATATGCGGAAAGTGTACCCCCGCCATGCGCAGCCGACTAATAAAAGAAAATCGGGAGCCCGAAGGCTCCCGATCGAAGGGTGGCAAGGAATGAACTGGGTCGGCTTAGTAGCCGGCTCCTGGCGACATCTGCTGACGCAACCCTGGGAAGAGCGCGTCTTCCTGCTCTTGCTGGATGATGATCTCTGGACGGATCATCAGGAGCAACGTGGTCTCGGTCTTGGATGTGATGCGATTGGTGAAGAAGCGGTTGACCACCGGAATCTTGGAGAGCATCGGCACGCCGACCTCTACTTCGAGTTCCGTGACCAAGCGCTGTCCACCGAGCAGGATGGTGCCCTTATCTGGGACCGTGACCGTGGTGTCAATTTGGGTACCAGTCACTTCAGGAAGCTGAATCGTTCCTTCAAAGTTGGAGGACCGACCGCCACCACCGCCACCACCGCCACCACCACCACCAGCAGCACCAGTCACGGTCTGCGAGGTGAACTTGGCGTTCTGGTTGAGACCAAACAGCACTGTCATGGTGACATAGCGACGATCACCAGAGATGCACGCCTCGATATCAAGGACAAAGCCTTCAAACAGGTTGCTGATGACCGGGGAGAATGCACCGGAGTTGTCGCCCGTGACCGGGACAAGATTCGAGACGTACGCAATGACCTTGGCAACACTGATCCAGGAGCGCTGGCAGTTGTAGAGGGTCAGACGCGGCGCAGTAAGCACAACGTTGCGCTGATCAGCCTGCGTTGCAGTGATGAGCAGGTCAACCTGAACATCGTCGAGGTAGGTAAAGCCAGTGGTCAGCACAGGGTTCGCTACCGCAGCGATGCCGAAGGGGTTCAGACCTGCTGCTGCCAAGGTATTGACGAGCGGCAAGCCTTCCTGCTGCACGTTGACGGTGGAGATTTCACCCTTCTGAACACCAACCGGCTGAACCGGAACGGCTGATCCATAGGTGATGTCCTGACCAAAGCCGTTGGGCAGGTCACCCTGATTGGTAGGGAAACCAGTTCCACCCACCGGAGTA
This sequence comes from Phycisphaerales bacterium, assembly GCA_044349615.1. Classification (GTDB taxonomy): domain Bacteria; phylum Planctomycetota; class Phycisphaerae; order Phycisphaerales; family SM1A02; genus UBA966. The sequence continues at coordinate 7,447 of JBIKQN010000017.1, read as the reverse complement.
TTCACTCCAGGCTGTGCAACGTTTCCGAAGATCACGGGGTTCTTCAGGCGACCAGTCTGCGTAGCAGTGCCTGCAGTGTTTCCAGGACCACCCCTTTGATAGAAGAAGTCACGAAGCTGGAAGTTCGGGTCAACCGAACGAGCCGCAGACCACATACGGTCGTTGGAATTGAAGTACAGGTCGAAGTCGATACCGATCTGCTCGAACCAGTCCATGGAGACCTGAACAACGCGGCCTTCGATGTTGATTTGCAACGCACGAATGGCGCGGAGTTGCTGGAGAAGACCTTCGATGTCACGGTGCGCCGAGGGCGAAGCCGTGACAATGAGATTGCGGTTGAACTCAGCGATGCGGTCAGTACCTTCGCCGCGCTCTTCCCAGTTGGCATCCACCTGGTCGTACACAAGTTGCTTGAGTTGGTCGATCAGTTCGCCAGGGTCGCCGCGTTCCGGGGGTTCGCCAGGGGTTCCGAACGGCACACCGCCGCCACCACCACCGCCGCCGCCAGCACCACCGCCACCGCCACCGCCACCGAATCCACCACCACCGCCGCCGCCCATGCCACCGCCGCCAGCACCACCGCCGCCACCACCGCCGCCAGTCTGCACCGACTGACTCAGGTTGAACTCGGGGGCGTTATCAAAGTCTGGTGCGCGGAACAGTAGGTCGCGGACGTCGTACACGAACGTGACTTGCTTCTTCTGAACGCCAGCCTTCGTGGTGATGACCACGATGCCGTCCTGGACATCAAAGGCGAGCGGTTCGCTTGGCGGCTGATCGCCGTTCTTGGAAATGACACGCTCAAGAACCCGCTTGATGGCGGACTCCATGTTGGTGCTGCCAAGATCAATCGTGACAGCGGTCTGCTCTGGCTCAAGCCCAACTTCCTTCAACTGGGTCCAGTCGATCAGGAAATCAACCTTGGTCTGGTTCTTGAAGTAATCGCAAGCCTGCTCCAAAGTTGGACCAGTGGTGAAAGGCACCGGGATCGAGGTGGTCTGAATCTTGTTCCATGTCGGAACGTTGACTTCCGCCTCGCGGTAGCCGCTCGCGCCGTAATCAGGCTCGCGGACGCGGCGGTCACTCAGCTCCTGCCAGTCTTCTGGATAAGTCACCAATGCGTTGGTGGAGCGCGGTCCGGGACCCGAAACATTCACGCGCTGCGGAACCGTGGCCTCAAGCGCCTCGTCCTCAAGACGGGAGAACCCGTAGGAGCGGCGCTTCTGAGTCTCGGCAAAGCGAACATACATCTCCGTGGTGTGCAAAGCGTCACGAAGCGTGAGTGCAGCGGAGTTGTTGGGATCGAGCGCCAACGCGCTATCAAGAACTTGTAGCGCCTCGGTGTACTTCTGCTGCATCTGCAACTTGCGCACGTTGAGGAGAATTTCATTGACGCGCTTTGAGCGGTTCTCTGCCTCAGTGCGCTGCGAGGATGCGCTCTGCTCGCCTTGCTCACTTCGAGCCTTCTGATCCACAGTCATCTTGTGCTGGCGCGACTCTTCACCAATTTGGTCAACCAACTTCTCGGCGTCGGCAGACATTTGCTCAAACTCTGCGGCATTGAGAACATTGCGCGCAAGATCGAGTCGGGTGCGGGCAGTTACTGCCGCAAGTTTGGCTTGGTCATAGTCCTGTTGAGCAAGAAGGCTCTGTGAGCGCTTCATGTCTGAACTGAATTGCGCAGTTGCCTGCTGGCGACGGACTTCGCGATCACTTGAGACGCTGCCGATGACAGTCCCGCCCTCAAGCATGGATTGTGCACGAGCGCGCTCGCGCGTTGCTTCTTCATCACCAGGGAGGAATTGCAACAGAGTTGCCCACCCATTGGCCGCCTGCGACCAATCGCCCTTCTTCATGGCAGCCTGTGCTGCAGCGCGAATCTGCTCTGCATCAACAGTCACTGGAACGTCTTCTTCATCTTCCGCAGGCTCAACAACAGGAGCTGGAGGAGCTGGCTTCTTGGCCGCTGGCGTCTTCGGTGCCGACTTCTTCGGCGCTGGAGCCACTGGCTTTGCTGGCTCTGGAGCTGCTGGCTCAGCGGCTGGCTCAGCGGCTGGTTCATCAATCGGATCATCAGCAGGATCGCCTGGATCCGAATTCATCGGCTCGTCGGCGGGATTAGTACCGGGCTCTTCGACTGGCTCGTCAGCGGGATCTTGGCCTGGCTCTGAATTCGGATCCTGCGGCAATGCAACGGGTGTTGCAATCGCGTGCCGAGTCAGGGCGTTGGGCATCACGGCAGTAACGCCGAACATGCCGACCACCAGCGTCGTCTTAAGCGCACAGGAGGAACGCGCAAACAGCGAGTTCAGCGGATGAACGAATCGAATCTCTTCACGAGGCATAACTGCTCCTAGACGACAAACGCCAGCACCGCCACATGGCGGTCTTGGCCGAACATCTCTTTCGGGCGCGGTTGCCCAAAGGATCGCCCCACATCCCAAGATTCGGCACGGCCAAACCTCAGGACGAAGGTTGCGCGAGGCTACCCTGCCCTCGGACAGCCTGCAAAGGGGGTTGCCGGGTTCGGGGACAACCCGTCAATTGCGGGACTTCAACCAGAACCCGTTACACTCCTCCGCGCCATGATCCAGCCCATTGAGCCAAAGATCTGCCGACTCGCACTTGAAGATGGCACGGTGTTTCATGGCCGTCCGTTTGGTCTTTGTACGGATAATGCCAGTACAAGTGGCGAAGTTGTCTTCAATACTGCGATGTGCGGGTACCAAGAAGCCCTGACGGATCCCTCCTATACAGGGCAAATCTTGGCGATGACCGCCACAGAAATGGGGAACTACGGAATTTCCGACGAGGATGGGGAGAGTCGCTCAGTGGCGGTTCGGGGATTTGTGGTCCGGGAGGCAACCGAAGAGCCGAGCAACCATCGCTCCGTGAACAGCCTCTCCGCTTGGTTGGCAACCAACGGCGTCATTGGAATTACTGGCATTGACACACGCGCCTTAGTACGGATTCTGCGCACCAAGGGCGCACTGCGCGGCGTGCTGTTTGTGGGAGCGGCGAAGTCGAACGACGAACTAGTTGCGATGGCGCGAGCACTTCCATCAATGGCGGGACAGAATCTTGCCGGATGCGTGAGTCCAACACAGAGCAGTACATGGCACGAAGGACTGGGCGAGTGGACGCTGCGTGGACAATCGAAGCAAGGCCGAGTCTTTAAGGTGGTTGCGCTTGATTGCGGCGCCAAGCACAACATCTATCGCAACCTTGCCGAACGCGGCTGCGACATCGAAGTGGTTCCGCATGACATGAGCGCTGCGGAAATCCGTGCGCGCAAGCCAGATGGATTGTTCATCTCGAACGGACCTGGTGATCCGGCCGCAGTGGAGCGCACCATTGCCACGCTGCGAGAGATTGCTGGCGAGATACCAACTTTCGGTATCTGTCTCGGTCATCAACTCCTTGCACTGGCGCTCGGTGCCAAGACGTGGAAATTGAAATTCGGTCATCGCGGCGCCAACCAGCCCGTGCGCAATCTGCTCACTGATCGAGTGGAAATCACTAGCCAAAATCATGGCTTCTGCGTTGACGAAGCATCGCTGCGCGCCGTCGGTGGCGAGCCAACACACATTCACCTAAACGATGGCACACTGGCTGGATTTCGCCATGTTTCTAAGCCGATCTTCAGCGTGCAGTATCACCCCGAAGCCTCGCCCGGACCACATGACTCCGCGTACCTCTTCGACTGCTTTGTCACCATGATGGGCAGCCGGCGTCCAATCACCGCCGCTGACATGGAAGCGGCGCAATGTGCGCTCGCTTCCGCGTGACGAGCACTGCATGTCCCTCTTTGCTTCCGGCGACCGTACCGTTTCGCTTCTTGCCCAAGTGGCAGTTGAGCGATCGCTTGAGCGTTACCCAGATGGATTGACGTATGCACTGTCACCTGCGCTTGCTGATGTACGCGCTGGTGAGCGAGTGCGCGTTCCGCTTGGGCGTGGAGATTCGGCAGTCGAAGGAATCGTAGTGCGCACCATGGCAGCCGATGCCATGCCGGGGGTGCCGCTGGAAAAACTTAAATTCGTGGAAGCGCGTTCGAGTGCAGCACCACCGATGCCCACACAACTTGTGGAACTAGCGCAATGGATTTCTGCGTACTACGTGTGCCCGATTGGAATGACGCTGGCCTCAATGACACCAGCCGCCGTGAAGAAAGGCGTGGGCACAGTAACGCGCACCTTGGTTGATCTTGCACCCGGATGGGAGGTGGCTATCGCCGCGGCGAAGCGCGTCACCGTGCAGCAACGCCGCGCGGTGGAGGCATTGCGCATGGCGCCGGAGACGGAACGCCCAATGGACGTTCGCGAACTCTGCGAACGTGCAGAATTGGGGACGCCAGAACCAGTAAAGCGGCTTGTTTCAGGGGGAATTCTTGTAGCGCAGCGGCGCACCAAGGTGGAAGCAGAGTGGCGCGCTGAGCGTGCCGCATCGGGCGTTGCGCCAGAACTCACCGCAGCCCAGCATGGCGTGGTGGAATCGATCGGTGCCACGCTTGGGCATGGATTTTCTCAGCACCTGCTCTTTGGCGTGACTGGCGCTGGCAAGACCGAGGTCTACATGCGACTGATTGAGCGCACCCTAGCAGCAGGGCGCACCGCGCTCGTCCTAGTACCAGAGATTGGACTCACGCCGCAGACTGGTGGTCGGTTGATGGCGCGCTTCCCACAAGAGCGCGTGGCGATCCTGCACAGTGGTCTGACTGCAGCGCAGCGCAATCAACATTGGAATCTTGTCTCCGCAGGACAAGTGCGATTGGTGATGGGTGCGCGCAGTGCTGTCTTTGCACCTGTCGCCGATGGGCAACTCGGATTGATTGTGGTGGATGAGGAACATGACGCGAGCTACAAGCAAGATCAGATGCCGAGGTATCACGGCAGAGATGTTGCTATCCGACGCGCGCAGATGGCGCAGTGCCCGATTGTTCTTGGTAGCGCCACACCAAGCCTAGAGAGTTGGTTCAACGCAACGGAGCGAAAGGCCAGTGCCTTGCATATCTTGCGCGACCGTGCGCCAGGGCTGCGATTGCCACACGTGGAAGTCGTTGACTTTGCCGAGGAACGGAAGAAGTTTCCTGATCGGCGCGTGCATCTCTTGGGGCCACGCCTTGCGAGCGCAATACAGGAAACGCTTGACAGCAACGGGCAAGTTCTCATACTTCTCAATCGGCGCGGTTATGGAAATTGGATTGCTTGCGCGGACCACCATTGCGGCTGGCTCATGCGCTGCGAACGCTGTGATGCAGGCATGATTTGCCACAAATTGCCCTCCGCCGCGGGCGGCACCGCTACGCAATATGTTCGTTGCCACCACTGCCAGGGCGAACAGAAATTGCCACGCACATGCCCGGTGTGTGGCAAACAGGTCTCCGTGTTCGGGCTTGGCGTGCAACGCGTTGAAGAGGAACTTGCGCGCCTTCATCCTGCACTTGTGCCAGGTTCAACAATGCTTCGAATCGATGCCGATTCCATGCAAGACGCCACTGACTTTCATGACGCACTCGGGCGCTTTGGTGCTGGCGAGGTGCGGCTCTTAGTGGGAACACAAATGATTGCCAAGGGTCTTGATTTCCCAGGCGTCCGACTAGTGGGCGTAGTCAATGCAGACACTGCGCTCAATCTCCCGGACTTCAGAGCAGCGGAGCGCACGTTCCAATTGGTGAGTCAGGTTTCTGGTCGTTGTGGCCGAAGTGCAGAGGCAGGACGCGCCATCGTGCAGACGTTCCAACCCGAGTCACCGGCAATCAAGCTTGCAGCGGCGCATGACTATGAAGGATTTGCGCGAGAGGAGCTAGCACTTCGCGAGCAATTCGCACTTCCGCCGTGGCGACGCATGGCGCGAGTGGTGATCCGCGACGCTGATGAGGAGAAGGCGCGGGTCATGGCGGAAGAATTGGCGCGCGCGCTCGCGGTGGCGGCGCAAGCGATGAACGGCGGCACTGGCGCGCCCGTCACTACGGAGGTGAGCGCGACCACCGGGACGGGTGCAACTCCCGGGGGCATCGACATTGTGGGGCCAATGCCCTGCCCGATTGCGCGGATTTCCGACCGCTGGCGCATGCAGGTTGAAATCACGGCCCCGAACGCTGCCAGTCTTGGACGATTTCTGACGGCGGCCCGGAATGCGAAGATCCTGCGCCCTGGCGAAACTTACGCCGTGGATGTGGATCCCGTAGCGCTCATGTGAGCGGACCCGCGGCGATTTGTGCATCCGTGAAAGCGCTGTTCACTCTATAATCGTCGGACTTTGCGCATCGCGACCTGCGATCGCACCATTAGGAGCGCGCGACACCATGTCAGACAGTTCGGGACACGGCCAACCCCCCCACTCGCCCCTCGCTTCCACCGGTCGCGCGGTGAATGCATGGTCTCCTGAGTACATCGAACAGATGCACGCAGCATGGCTACGCGATGCAGGGTCCGTTGGTGACTCGTGGAACCAGTTCTTCTTGGGTTTCGAACTTGGCCTCGAACGTCCAGCCAAGTCTGCGGCTGGCGCTGACAACACTGGTGGCGCCGACGCCACGGGTGCGGGTAGTTCAGCACAGCCAAAGGTTCAGGCACTCATCGATGGGTATCGCCGTCTTGGACATCTTGGCGCGACGCTTGATCCACTGGGCACGGTTCGACCAATGCCGCAGGATTTGGCGCTCTCGGCATTTGGACTCACCGGCAATGACCTAGACAAGACCTTCGATACTGGCTCACTGCCGATGAGCCCGCGCGCAACGCTTTCTGACATCATTGGATTTCTGCAGTCTGCCTACTGCGGCAACATCGGCGCGGAGTTCGGATTCATTACCTGCCCACGCAAGCGCGCATGGATTGCCGAACGAATGGAAACCATGGCACTGCGATCGCCGCCAGGTGGAGCAGCGGCACGCACGCGCATACTTGAGAAATTAGTTGCGGCCGATGGATTGGAGAACTTTCTAGCAACCCGATACATTGGCAAGAAGCGCTTCGGTCTTGAAGGTGGTGAGTCGTTGCTTGTTGTGCTTGATGCTGTGCTCTCTGGTGCCGCGAAAACGGGTGCAGAAGAGTGCGTATTAGGCATGGCGCACCGCGGTCGCGTCAATGTGCTGCACAACGTTGCTGGCAAGCCTGCAGAAATGATCTTTACCGAGTTTGATGAAGCATGGAATCCGCACTTTGAGCACGGTGGCGGCGACGTGAAGTACCACCAGGGTTTCTCTGGCGCGTACAAGACAGCTGACGGTGGCTCAGTGCGCGTTTCGCTTTGCCCCAACCCCAGTCATCTGGAATTCGTTGGACCAGTAGCTACTGGCCGAACACGCGCGCGGCAAGAGCGAACCCGTTCACTGGCTGAAGGCATTTCCAAAGTGCTTCCTGTGCTTCTCCATGGCGATGCAGCACTTCCTGGTCAGGGCGTGGTTGCAGAAACCCTGAACATGGCTGGCCTTGTTGGCTAC
>JBIKQN010000276.1:0-3324 GCA_044349615.1 Phycisphaerales bacterium | reverse complement strand
GCGACGAACGGCGCGTGCGACCGCGCGACCGTGTGCGCCTGTTCATTGATGTGTGCGACGGGGTGCAACACGCGCATCAAAAGGGCGTCATTCACCGTGATTTGAAGCCCGGCAATATTTTGGTGACGCGCAGTGCAGATCGCGCAGTGGCAAAGGTCATTGACTTTGGTGTTGCAAAGGCGGTCGATCCGTCAGATGCGGCAAGCCTTCGAACTGCCGAAGGTCAGCGCCTTGGAACTCCGCAATACATGGCGCCAGAGCAGTGGATGCACGGCGCAGGAATTGCTGACGCACGGAGCGATGTCTATGCGCTTGGAACGGTGCTTGCTGAGTTGTTGGTTGGTGGCCCGCCCTCCAAATTGCCTCGTAGTCCGCTTGAGGTTCCCTACGTTGTTGCGCCAATTGCCTGGCTTGCCGAGACAGCAACCGAGCGTCCAGCAGCGGCAGTTGCAGTTGCCGCTGCGCGCGGAATGTTGCCAGATGAACTCACCGAGGTTGTTCGCGGCGATCTAGATGCCATCGTGCGCCGCGCTACGGCCGCACATCCGGAAGATCGCTATGCCTCCGCGGCTGCATTGGCTGATGATCTCAAGCGATACCTTGATGGACTCCCAGTTGCTGCCCGGCTCCTAGAGCCTTGGGAACGGTCTTGGCGGGCGGTTCGGCGCCACCGAGTTGCAACTGCGCTTGCAGTGATAGCAGTGCTGGCGATCGTGGGCGGGTTAGTGCAGTTTGTACTTTGGAACGCTCAGTCAAAGTATGAACGGCAGTTAGCTGACACGGCGCAGCGTCAATCGGATCAGACGTTTGAACTCGCAAAGACCATGATCGAAGATATGGTGGCACAGCAGAGCCTCACCAAGGATTCGACTGCTGGTAAAGCAGCGTTTGCACGCATGGAGCAGTTGGTGGATCGTATCGCTATTGATGACCCGCTCACGGCAGGGCGACTAGCAGCCGTTGTCGTGCGCGGCCATGAGGAAGCATGGCAGCATCGAAGTGCTTATGAGTTGTTGAAGCGATCCCTTGAAGGCGTTGTGAAAGAGGACCCAGCGGGTCAATCCACGGCATTCCAAGAACTCGCTCCGATTTTCTATCGGATGGCACTGAAGCATGACCGTCCCTTGGCGGCCATCATGGGGCCAGTCATCTTTTCGCAGTTTGCAACTAGTGGAAAGATCCTGGAAGCGCCCGCCCGATCGCTCATTCCGCTGATGTGTACGAATGGTCAGCCATGGCCATTCTTTTCGCAATCGACGGATCCTGCAGCCAGAATCATGACCGCTCAGTGGTATTCCTCGCTAGCAAGCGACCCAATTGATGCCGCATGCATTTATGCCATCGGGCGCATTTCAACGCTTGTTCGTTGCGACGATTTTCCCAACCGAAGTGCGGAGTACTTCGCGGCACGTGCCTATATTGAGAAACATCTTTCGCCCAACGATCCGCAATTGCTGCTTGCTGAAGCTCAGGTATGCACCATGATGTCGCTTGATGGCCTCAACTCGGATGACATGGTGCACGGCATGATGTTGCATTGTGCACGTACTGAGCATCACTTTGGAAGCGGTGCAGGGCGTACGGTGAATGCCCATTGGAACCTTGCGTATGCATGTGCCAACCTTGGACACTTTGAGGATGCCTATCTTGTCTACAAGCGGTTCCTGTGGCCTGAGTATCACCGGCAACTTCCGACGGATGGCCTGCGCCCTTGGTACTTAGGGTTTTTTGCTCCAATTGCGTACCGCGTCTGTGACTATGAAACTGCCTATGAATGCGCAATGACACAACTTGGTGATCAATTCAGTGCTGGAGGGGTTAGCCAAGGTGTAGTGACTACGCTGTCTGCACGCGTGCTCGCTGGTGTCTTATCAGCATGGGGTGATGAAGACGGGGCACGTTCGGTAGAAGTGCAATTTGGAATCCAGCGATTGCCGGAAGGTTCCGAGAATTGGTGAATGGTTTCGCATCATCGTGATTGGTTCGTGGTACACCGCCCACTAAGAACCACATGAACTACACACCTATGACTTCCGTCGCTGTGATCGTGGCCGCTTCGCAACTCTTTGTAGTAGCAGGGCTGCCGATTGCTTTGCAGGCTCCTGCTGCGACTCCAGCTCCAGCTCCGGCACAGGCGGCCGCGTGGCCAAAGGATGAAGCTGGTCTCAATACGCTTGCCACCGGCCTGATCGAAGGCTGGTTCCAGAAGATGGTCGCTAAGGATACGGCTGCGATTGAGGCCACTATGCAGCCTCAATTTCAACGAATCAATTTCGAAGGATCCTTTGATCGCGCCGCAGAGGTGGCTGCGATTGGAACTCTTGGAGTGACTGCGCCAACGATCAGCGGTGTCCGCGCCACGCGTGTCGGCGATGCATTGGTAGTGACCTGCCTTGTAAAGGTGACTGAATCCGCCAACGGAAAGAAACTCCCTTCTGAGCCAGCGCCGCGCCTTGGAGTGTGGCAGCAGGTGGATGGGGCATGGCGATTGGCAGCATGGGCATCACTTGAAATGCCCGCAACTCGGCCAGCTCCGAAGGCACCGCGCTTTGCGGGAGACGCGGCACTCAATGCAACTGGATCGGCGCTTCTTTCCAAGCTTCTCACGGCGCAGCATTCCAAGGACCTGCCAACCTTTGATGGCATGCTTGCTGAGGGATTCCAGGTGGTGAACTTCAAGGGGCAGAAGGATCGTGCAGACATGATTCGCGGCGCCAAGATGGCTACCACTGATGCTCCTGTGATTGCAGACGCGCGCGCCACACAGTGCGGTGATCTCACGATCGTCACTTGCACTCTGACCATGGGCCAGAAGGTCGGTTGGGACACGTTGCCAGCAGACCCAGCGCCCTTCTTGGCAGTGTTCCAAGGTACTGGTACAGGGGCAAAGGCCGTCGCGTTAGCGAACACCAACAAGCCAAAGTAATCCGTAGATGGGCTGGTGTAACGATCTACCGATCGGCCCGTAGTGATCGCAACTTTCGCGCGAGTAATGAGCGTGCTGTGACCAGATCACGGTGCGCGGTGGCAACGATGATATTTACTAGATCAGCAACCACATCCATGCCGAGTCCAGCCACGGAGTGAAGCGTGACCACTTCCATTTCTCGAGGATGCGTGCTGGCGAGGTCAATCATTGCTTGCTCCAGGAGTTCCAGATCACCGCGCAGGGGCACACTCGGTGCGTCATCGCGCAGCCCGCCGCCGATCTCTGTGTCAAGCCGTTGCGTCACGCGAGCATCGCGCTTCTGCGCCAAGCGCGCACGTCGGCGATCAGCGATTACTCGCGTCATGAACACGCTTGCCAGCCCGCGGAGATGACTG
>JBIKQN010000275.1:0-3329 GCA_044349615.1 Phycisphaerales bacterium | reverse complement strand
TGACATCGTCAGTGGTTTCAAGAGTGATGTTGGCCCGAAAGTCACGCAGTGAATCAGAAGATCGTTCGACTGCCATGAGCAGCGCGTCCGCGTCCGCGAATCGCTGCGCTCCGGGTGCAGGTGTTGCTGGTGTGGTGGTAGCAATCGGTGCACTTGGTTCGGAAGGAGGCACTGGCGGCTCCACCCCACTAGCCATCCCCGTCGTCGCGCACGCAACAAGAGACCATGACACGGCCCATAGGGCACATACCGCTACCTTCGCCGAATCACTGGGAAACGAGTGCTTGGAACACGCCATGACCCAAACGATACGCGCCTCGGTCAGCCGGGGATCGGGACATGCTCAATGATGTCGAGGCCAAATCCATGCAGCCCCGGCATGGGCTTTGGGTGATTGGTCAGCAGGCGCAATTGTGATAGCCCCAGGTCCCGGAGAATCTGCCCGCCAACGCCAAAGAGGCGGGCGTCCATTGGATGACTGCCACCACCAATACCATCAACCCGGGTCAGATCAGGCGCGTTCACGTCATCGCGATCGGGGCGCCGAATTCGGGCAAGGCGACCTGGCAAATCAACGCCTGCGCCCTCAGTGCGCAGGTAGACCAATGCGCCCTCGCCTGCATTGGCGATGGCGCGCAGACTGGCCCGAATCGTCTCTTGACCTGCCGTTTCCGACGGACTCCAGCGGACGCCAAAGACATCAGACAGAATTTCCCGGCGCTGCATGCGCACCAAGACTGGCTCAATATGCGTCTTTGCAACCCCGTGTTGATCAAGATCGCCAACACCACCAAGGCACAGGGCAACATGTGGAAGTGCATCAATCTCGCTCTCCCACGCAAACAGCGTGAAGATGCCCTCTGGCGTTTCTACCTTTGCGCCATGGATGGGATCAACACGGCGAACCAACCCTTCGCCACCAAGTCGGTGACGAATGATCTGCTCAACGCTGCACATTTTAAGTCCATACTGGGTGCACATGCGCTCTAGGTCCGGAACGCGCGCCATCTCGCCATCTTCGCGCACGACTTCAATAATTGCCGCCGCCGGCTTCAGCCCTGCAAGTTTGCATAGATCAACACTGCCCTCGGTCTGCCCAGTGCGAACGAGCACTCCGCCATCACGGGCACGCAGGGGGTTGATGTGTCCAGGACGCACAAAGTCATCGCGTCGAATAGCTGGATCGATGAGCATCTGAATGGTCTTGGCGCGATCCTTCGCGCTGATTCCGGTACCGACGCCATGCCGTGGATGTCCGTCAATACTGACCGTAAAGGGTGTGCCGCGCAGGCTCGTGTTACTTGCTGTTTGCGCGTGCAAGTCCAGGCGATCACAGGTCTCGCCATCAAGACTCACACACAGGTACCCACCACCGATTCGCGTGAGAAAATTAACCATTTCCGGCGTAACGAATTCGGCAGCAACAACAAAGTCGCCTTCGTTCTCGCGGTTCTCATCATCAACAAGGACAATCGCCTTCCCGGCGCGGAGGTCTTCAAGAATCTCGGGGATCGGGCAAAGGGGCATAGGGTCAACAGATTAGGCGAATCAAGCGGCAAGGATGGCAATACCATTCACGGCACCAATGTTGACGCCAACCCCTGAAATCCGTGCATCGCGTGAAGCGCTTCTCTTAGAAGTGACACAGATCCCTACTGCCGCTGGACTTGAATTCGCAGTTATGGCATGCATTGATCGGTGGCTTTCAGCCGTTTCCGATCAAGTCACCGTCAAGCGGGACGATATTGGAAATTACCTGATCACTCAGCGGCGCCACGACAACGCCGTGCCACACCTCCTCATCACGGCGCATCTTGATCACCCAGCATTCGTTATCACTTCAGTTAATCAGACCTGCATCCACGCAGAGTTTCGCGGGGGGGTCAATGATCCATACTTTGTTGGTTCAGAAATCGAAGTAGTCGGTCCAGACAACGAGCGCGCAACTGCCGTCGTTGCAACGCTTGATGCTGAGGCCAAGCCGTTCAAGAAAATCACTGCGATACTCACTACGGATTCAACTGGCGCAGCTCCAGTGCCGCCAGATTGGATGTGCTCTGGATGCATTGCACGTTGGAAGTTCCCATGCGCACACATCAGTGATGGCATCATTCACACTGACGCATGTGATGATCTTGCCGCGGTGGCGGCCGCGCTTTGCGCTTTCGGCGAACTGCTTCACACGGATGGATGCGGTCATGTTGGACTGCTCTTCACGGTCGCTGAAGAAGTTGGTTTCATCGGCACCATTCATGCGGCGCGGAATGAGTGGATCCCCAAGAGTGCGCGTCTCCTCTGCCTTGAGAACTCGCGAAGTTTCCCCCATGATTCGCCGATCGGTGCAGGCGCAATCCTCCGTGTTGGCGACCGAATCAGCGTCTTCACGCCAAGCCTCACCAACCACCTTGCGCATCTGTTTAGCGCCGAAAGTAAACGCAATCCTGCCTTCAAGTGGCAGCGCAAGCTGATGCCTGGTGGCGGCTGCGAAGCAAGCGCCTTCGCCTGTTATGGCTACCAATCCACATGTATCTGCCTGCCGCTGGGCAATTATCACAACATGCAGGACATCGATGGCGTTGCTGCCGGAACACACCCAGCACGAGTCGGTCAGGAGTTCGTGAGTGTCGATGACTTCCACTCAATGATCACCATGCTGCACCTGTCTGCATGTGGCATTGACGTACCGCTACCGGAAACCACCGAACAACTCATGGAACGGCTCTATGCCGAGCGGTCATTTGTGCTTAACCAATCTCGCCGCGATCCTTGAGGTGCTTCAGAATAAACGCCTTGGCGAATCGCCAATCACGTTCAGTTGTCTGCACAGTGCCGCCAACGATCGTTGCGATGGTGGTCATCGGGAGCGAACCGAAGATCTGCAATTCCGCCACGCGCGCGGATCGATCGTCCACTTCAGAGAGCATTTCTAGTGCATTCTCCAAGGCCATGGTCAGTTCTGGGGATGCACCCTCAAAGGATGGCAACTCTGGCTCCACTTGTGGCGCCGCGGCATCCTTCTGCGATCGCCGTGCCTGAATGGCCTCAGCGGCGCGACGCTTCTCCTCGATGCGCTTCTTGGCACGCTCGGCAAACACCTGTCGAAGAATCACCGATGCAGTGGCGCGGAAGTCATCTTCGCTCTTGAATTGCTCGGGACGGTGATTCGCCAGCCGCACGAACGCCTCGCTGACAATGACGGTGGGCTGCAGCGTCACCTCTGGGGGATGCGACTTCATGTACAGCGTGCTGAGGAGCCGGAGCTCACCCATGATTTCCCCGAATAAATCACCAACTGACTTGTCCTCGGAAGCTAAGTCTTCGATTTCGTC
>JBIKQN010000274.1:0-3351 GCA_044349615.1 Phycisphaerales bacterium | reverse complement strand
GCTCCGCACCGTGGATGGCTCGAACTGGACCGCCGCAAGCGGGTCGCTGCCGACGGGCATCACGGCGAAGGCGCTCGCGGTCGACTGGGGACGACCGCTGCCCACGGTGTACGTCGGCGCGGGCTCTGGGATCTACGCCACATTCAACGGCGCCGTGAGCTGGATCAAGGACGGCGTCGACCTTCCCAACGTCAACATCGGGCAACTCCATGTCGACGCCCAGCGGCGCACCGTGATTGCCGGAACCTACGGCCGTGGCGCATGGCGCTCGGAGATGCCGAGTGTCGCCGACATCACACTGGACGGCGCGGTCACGGGCGCGGACCTCGGCGTCCTGCTCGGCGACTGGGGCCCGTGCACGTCCACCGGCTGGGGCTGCCGGTCTGACCTCAACCAGGACGGTGAGGTCGGCGGCGCAGACCTGGGACTGATGCTGGGCCAGTGGAATTGATACCGATGCAATCTTCGCCATCATCGATGCGATGCCGATGAGGCAGGACGAACTGTCAAACCGCTAGTGGTGCGCTTCGCTGGCGACTGGTCAGGACCATAGCACCGCAGTCCTGACCCGATCCGCCCACAAAAGCCCGTTTCCCGGCGCTCAGGGCCTATTTCAGGGAATTTGCTCGAATTGATGATCCGCCACGGTGGGCTCTTGCGCCTATCGGGGTGAGCCTGCCCTTCGAAACCCTTCGTCGGGCGGTGCAAACCTTGCGTTTCCCGCGTTCCCCGCGTTTCCCCGCAAGAGCCTGATGTACGACTTTCCCGAGTACTACACATGAAACTCAACGCACTCACCGCACTCACCGCGTCCGCAGTCGCCAGCCTCGCCACCCTTGTCATGGCTCCCGCCGCTTCGGCGGCGGTTGTGGTCATCAGTGACCAAACAGTGTGGAACATGTACACCGCAGCCCAGGGCGCAACGGTGGCTACTGAGACCTTTGAGAGCTTCAACACGGGCTACGCACGGTCTGCCACCGGCACTGCCGGCGCGACCACTTGGTACGCAGGCTCCGAGGGCGGACTTTACTTTGGACCAGTCGATGGCCAACAAGCACTGACCACCGAGTTCTCCAACCGCACGCTCGATGCAACGCTCAACTTCACCTTCGCTCCAGGAGTTCAAGGTATCGGCGGGCAGATGTTTGGTACCGACGAGAACATGAACGTGGTGCTCGCCCGCATCACTGTGACACTTGCCGATGGCGCCTCGTACACCAACGACCAGACTTCATCCGCCAACTTCGTGAGCTTCTACTCAAACGGGGCGACGATCTCGAGCATCTCGATCACAACATCAACGCCGAACACCTACACCACGGTCGGCAACCTCTACTTTGCTACCGTCCCATCGCCAGGCGCCATCGCCCTGCTCTGCCTTTCTGGTATCGCAGGTACACGTAGCCGCCGGCGCGCGATGCCAGCGCAGCTGTGACAACCACGCGCATGTGATTCGCTAGTAGCGGCCGATGCAAGCGAACACCGTCTGGCACCCGCTCGGCTTAGGCGCGAATGGTCTCTAGCCACAGATTCACGACCGCGTCGACATCAAGATCAAGGGCCACGCGAACCTTGGCTGAATTCTCAAGGTCGACCGGTTCAAGGCTCTTGAGCCAGGCATCGCGGCGATCGACAATCGTTTGACCGCGTGCTGGGCCGGCAGATGTGTCCACCACGACATCGAACATTTCGGCCTTGAACAATTCAGGCCGAATCGCAAAGGCAACCGCTCCGTAATCTCCCAACGGGACAGGCGAGGCCTTGATCTGTTCCATAAAGCCAAGTGCAAGCGTGCCGGCAAAGCGTGACGCTGGATGGCTCGATGTGCTCATCGCCGTGGCGTGCTCGCGACTCACTGTTGGACGCATGAAGACGTCAAGGCCATACATTGAAATCGGCACTCCACTCTGGAACACGATGGCAGCTGCTTCCGGGTCATGCCAGATGTTGAACTCGGCAGCCGCTGTGGCATTACCTGCCGACGCCGAGCCGCCCATCAAGACAATTCGGTGGATCTTCTTTGCTGTTTCCGGAAATGCCCGCAGGAACAGTGCGATGTTGGTTAATGGCCCTACCGGAACAATGGTCACAGGATCCAGCGAAGACTCCACGAGGTCACGAAGCAATTCGACTGCCGTTCGAGGATCAACGGTGCGGTGCGATGGCGCAATGCCAAGATCGCACATTCCATCCGCACCATGAACATACTCCGCGTACTTGCTCTTCCCTAACAGCGGGCGGACCGCCCCGCGAGCAACGGGAATAGTGCCTGCACCGGCAGCATCCAAGACTTTAAGGGTGTTTGCAATCACCTGATCGACATTGGTGTTGCCATCGACGCAGGTGATGCCAAGCAACTGAATGTCTGGGTGCATGGCCGCAAAGAGCAGTGCAAATGCATCATCGACACCGGTGTCCACATCCATGATGATTGAAGTTTTACTCATAACGACTAGCCTAGCGACATGAACGCTGCAGTCATTGCCGTGGTTGGAAGTGCAATGATGGATTTAACCGCCTACGCCGATGTGCTGCCGGAGGCTGGTCAAACCATTGTGGGTCGACTTTTTACCACCGGCTTTGGTGGCAAAGGCGCCAATCAAGCGGTGATGGCCGCTCGATGCGGCGCCCAGGTGCACTTTGTAGGAAAGCTTGGCAATGATGTGTTTGGCACTGCCATTGCGGACAACTTCTTGAACGTTGGCATTCATTCGCAGTATGTGGATCGCAGTGAAACCCCGAATGGTGTTGCTCATATCTGGGTGGATGGCAAAGGCGAAAATCGAATCATCATTATTCCGGGCGCAAACCATGAAATAGAGGTTGCGCGTGCGGCGGCGGCGGTGAATTCGATCGCTGACTTGCAGATGATTGTGGCGCAATGCGAAATCAAGCAAGAGGTCACCTTGGCCGCCTTTACCGCCGCCAAGGCTCGTGGGTGTGTGACCATCTTAAATCCGGCTCCGTACCAGGCACTGTCTCAAGAACTGCTTGATCTGTGCGACTGGATCATTCCCAACGAAACGGAGTTCCGTGAGCTGCATGGATCCCTGCCAACGACGGATGCGATCTTGAAGAGCTTCCGACCAGGAAAGAGCACCATCGTCACCCTTGGAAGTGAAGGCGCTGTGTACATCAGCCCAAACGGAAGCGTGCACCGGGTCAGTGCACCGCAGGTGACGGCAGTTGATACAACGGGTGCAGGCGATGCCTTCATTGGAAGCTTTGCCTATTCACTTGCAAGTGGAAAGAGCCCACTTGAAGCGATGAGGTTTGGAATCAAAGTGGCATCATTCACGGTGACCAGAAAAGGTGCCCAGAGTTCCTACCCGGATCAATCGGAAATCGCTG
>JBIKQN010000273.1:0-3358 GCA_044349615.1 Phycisphaerales bacterium | reverse complement strand
CCCAGAAGCATGGTGCCCTTTGCAGCCCAATCGCGGCTTGAACCCATGCCGTAATCCTTGCCAGCAAGCACTACCAGCGGAATGCCCTTGGCCCTGTACGCCATGGCTGCGTCGTAGATGAACTTCTCCTTGCCGCTATCAGTGAAGTCGCGGGTCCAGCCACCGGTCTTGTCCGGCGTGATCTTGTTACGGATGCGCGTGTTGGCGAACGTTCCGCGGGTCATCACGCGGTCATTTCCCCGGCGGCTGCCGTAACTATTGAACATCGACACGCTCACGCCGTGCTCCGCAAGGAACTTACCAGCGGGTGAATCCGACTTGATGTTGCCAGCCGGGGAGATGTGATCTGTGGTCACGCTGTCGCCTAAGAAAGCCAAGCAGCGCGCGCCGGAGATCGGCGCGATGGTGCCCACTTGCATCGACATACCCTCAAAATACGGGGGATTCTGGATATAAGTGCTCTTGGAATCCCACGGATACATCTCGCTTGAGGCAGCGGCAATCGCGCGCCACTCTTCGCTACCCTCAAAGACGTGCGCGTACTCGTGCGTGAACTGCTCGCGCGTCACAAACGCAGCGACCGCGTCGTCCACTTCCTTCTGCGATGGCCAAATATCCTTGAGATATACGGGTTTGCCGTCATTTCCCGTGCCAAGCGGCTCGGTAGCAAGATCGATGTTCACGGTGCCTGCAATCGCGTATGCAACCACCAGCGGCGGGCTTGCCAGGTAATTCGCCTTCACGTCTTGATGGACGCGGGCCTCGAAGTTGCGATTACCTGAGAGGACACTGGCCACCATGAGGTCGCCATCCTTGATTGCCTTACCGATATGGTCCGGCAGCGGTCCGCTGTTACCGATGCACGTGGTGCATCCGTAGCCGACGAGATAGAAGCCAAGGTCTTCAAGCGGCTTGAGAAGACCACCCTTTACCAGGTAATCGGTGACAACTTTGCTGCCAGGTGCAAGGCTCGTCTTCACCCACGGCTTGCGAGTCAGGCCCTTCGCTGCAGCCTTCTTGGCAACAAGTCCAGCGCCGATCATGACGTTCGGATTGCTGGTGTTGGTGCAACTTGTGATGGCAGCAATGACGATGTCGCCGTGGGTGAGTTGGTACTCATTGCCTGCTTCGTCGCGCACGGCCACTTTGCTTGGCGCGGTGGCAACAGCGGTGCCACCTTCGGACTGCATGCTGGCGCCGGGCTTGCCGCCAGAACTTGATTTCTCGAGGAATTTAGGCAATTCGCGCTGCCACGCAGACTTCATTTCGTTGAGCGGAACGCGGTCCTGCGGGCGCGCGGGGCCAGCGAGACTGGGGACGATCGAAGCAAGATCAATATCAACCACTGCGGTGTAAGTGATCTTGGAGGAGTCCTCGCGCCACAGCATGTTGGCCTTGCAGTACTGCTCAACCGTCTTGATGAGATCTTCGCTGCGGCCAGAGAGGCGCATGTAATCAAGCGTGTGATTGTCGACCGGGAAGAAGCCGATGGTGGCGCCGTATTCCGGTGCCATGTTGGCGATCGTCGCGCGATTTGCCAATGACATTTCGGCAAGACCAGGACCGAAGAACTCCACGAACTTGTTGACTACGCCAAACTTGCGCAGGATCTGCGTGATGGTGAGAACAAGGTCGGTGGCCGTGGTGCCTTCTGGCAACTTGCCAGTGACGCGCACGCCAACAACCTCAGGAATCAGCATGTAAATCGGCTGGCCAAGCATGACGGCCTCGGCCTCAATGCCACCAACACCCCAGCCAACCACGCCCAATCCATTGATCATGGTGGTGTGACTGTCGGTGCCAACAAGGCTGTCTGGATAGAGGACTCCGTCCTGTTCCCAGACCACTTTTGCCAAGTATTCAAGGTTCACTTGATGCACGATGCCGGTAGCCGGCGGCACCACGCGGAAGTTTGAGAGCGCCTTCTGGCCCCACTTCAGGAACTCGTAGCGCTCCTTGTTTCGGTCAAACTCCAGTTCGCCGTTGATGGTCAAGGCCATACCGCTTGCGAAGGCATCCACCTGCACGCTGTGGTCAATGACCAGGTCGCACGGGACGAGTGGATTCACCTTCTTCGGATCGCCGCCAAGGCGCTTCATCGCGTCGCGCATGGCAGCCAGGTCCACCACGCATGGAACGCCGGTGAAGTCTTGCAGCACGACGCGGCCGGGCATGAACGGGATTTCTTCTTCGGCGACCTTCGCCGGGTCATAGTTGCAGATCTTCTGCACGTGTTCTTTGGTGACGATGCGGCCGTCGCAATTGCGCAGGCACGCTTCGAGCAACACGCGGATGGAATACGGCAAGCGTTCGATCGGGCCGAGCGCCTTGAGGGCATCGAGGCGGTAGTAGGTGCGGTCGCCGGTAGCGGTCTTCAGCGTCGTGCGCGCATTGAAGGGATCGTGGGTGGTCATAGACCCGCCATTCTAGGAACTAGGTGCCGTTAGGAAATAGGTGCCGTTCACCACTGTCCCTAATTTCCACGATAAATGGGGACAGGGGTGAACGGCACCTATTTATTTATGCGCGCCGCGCCAGAAATCCAATCGGCAACGGCGTCGACCCGTTCGTGGCAAGGTCGGCGAGCGCTTCACCAAGTACCGGCATGAATTTGAATCCGTGACCGCTGAATCCGCACGCGATCCATGTGCGCGCGCAGCCGGGCATGCGATCCACGATGAAGTGTTGGTCGGGGCTGTTGGTGTACAGGCAGATCGCGGTTGCTAACGCGGGGCCAGCGGCGGCGGGGATGAACTCGCGGGTGATGCTTCGGATCTCTTCGATTTCGTCAAGGGTGGCGGGTACGCGCGGCGCGTCTGGGTCGCATGGTGTTCCCGCTCCGTGCAGCGCGATCTTTACGCCGCCGGGCGCGTCTTGGCCGGGGGCTGTTGGGATTCCGTAGATACCTGGGAGCGTGTGACCAACTGGTTTGATATTGGTGGCATGAAGCGAATCGCCCACCGACTCAACGCTGTTGGCGTGTTGTGGCTGCAATGCATGCTCACTCTTCGCGGTCGATCGATCGATGTACCACACAGGCATCCGCGGCGATGCGCACAGCGCTTCATCACACGGCGCAAGCCACACGATCGGTACGCGGAGCGGCGTGAGTGTGACGGCAAGCGTGCGCGCCAGACTCGGCGTCCATGCACCTGCGGTGATGATCAGCGAGCCAGCTTCGTAGGTGCCGCGATCGGTGCGAACCTGCACTCCATTGGCTGTTTCAGACCATTCAATGACGCGCTCGCCCTCATGGATGTCCGCGCCGTGTGCGCGCGCGACGCGGACAGCGGCGGCGACTGCGCGTTCCGGGCGAACGAATCCAGAGCCTGGTTCAAAGAGCGCCGACCAATCATAA
>JBIKQN010000272.1:0-3361 GCA_044349615.1 Phycisphaerales bacterium | reverse complement strand
GGTGCCAGAAGCACCACCGGAAGAGCCGACGGATGCGCACTGCCGCGCGCACGGGCGAACCAACCAGAACTCTCTGGAGGCGATGCCACCACGCCGACTGCCGATCCCCACCCGCCGGCAACGGTGAAGGAACGAGCACTACGCTCGGCTTCGAGCCATTCTTCGGTGAGGTTTGTCTGCATAGCCATGGTTAGGACCTTCCAAAATTTCGCTCAAGATCACGCATAGTGATCCGCAATGCGGTGGGTCGGCCGTGTGGGCACGCACTGCCGCGCTCGATCCGATCACGCAAGTCAAGCAGCGCATCAATTTCCGTTGGAGACAGACGGTCGCCCGCCTTGACTGATGCCTTACAAGCCATCATGTCCAGTACGGCATGAAGCGCGGTTTCAAAGTCTGCGTGGCCATCCTCTGCAATCTGCGCAAGCAGTCCTGGGATGAACGCTGCAGGCTCGACTCCGCGACCAAGAAGAAATGTTGGATATGCATGCACCAAGACGGTTCGTGGCCCGACCGCACCGAGCTCAATGCCCAGTCGCTCCAAGAGCGGCCCGGCATCCGTGATTGCCTCAACCGCACGTGGATCGGTTTCAACAGTGGCTGGCACAAGCATGCGTTGCGATTCAAGCGGCGCTGCAGCAATGCGTGTCTTCAGTTCCTCAAACATCCCGCGTTCGTGAAGCGCATGCTGGTCAACCACCAAGATTCCATCGGCATCTTCGACCACCAAGTAACTGCCGTGCACCTGCATCACCCGACGCGCAGTGCGATTGCCATGCAGCGTTTCTTCAGGCGGCGCAATAAGTACCACGGGCGGCGAGCCGTGCATCGCACGCTCAACAGCAAGCGCTGCAAAGGAACTGAAATCCGTGGGCGAAGAAGAGCGAACACTCTCCGTATTGCTCAAGGCGCCGCCTAGCAACCCGTGCACCACTCCATGAGCGTGAGGCATCAGTGTGAATGATGGAACAAGATCGGCAGCGCGAAGGGCATCCCTGACGGCGCGCATCACGCACTGGTGAACAAAGTTCGGTTGCCGAAAGCGGACTTCTGTTTTTGCAGGATGCACATTCACGTCAACGAGCGATGGATCCATCTCCACCGCAACGAACGCTATTGGCGTTCGACCTGGATCAACAAGCCCACGAAATGCTTCCTTTACGGCATGTGCAAGTGTTCGATCCAGCACCGCGCGACCATTCAAGGCAAATCGCAATGCGCGGCCGGAACCGCGGGCAAGTGCTGGTCTTCCAACCAATCCCCAAAGGGTGATCGGCGCGCCACCTTCAAGCACCGTATCCGCGTTTACTTCAAGCAACCCTTCGGCGATTGATTCGCCCAACACCGCCAGAACGCGTCGGCGCGCATCGGTGGTCGCGGGAAGATCAATGCGCGACTTGCCATCGGCCACAAGCCGAAATGCAATGTCTGGCCGACACAGGGCGATCGACTCCAGCACTTCCTCAATGCGCCCAAGTTCCGTGGCTGCAGTGCGCAGGAATTTTCGGCGCGCAGGAACATTGTGAAAAAGCTGTCGCACTTCAACCACCGTCCCCACTGGCGAACCAGCAGGACGCACCTCACTTGCAACACCGCCATCAACATCAATGCGGGCGCCAGCATCGCTACCCGTCACACGACTCGTAACAGAAAGTCGAGAAACGCTCGCGATTGAAGCGAGCGCCTCGCCGCGAAATCCCATGGTTCCGATCGCTGCTAGATCATCCGACGATGAAATCTTGCTGGTGGCATGACTTGCGACCGCAAGCGGCAGTTCTTCTGGCGGAATGCCACCCCCATCATCGGCAACCGCAATGCGATCGACGCCACCGCCGTCAACCGAGACCTCAATACGCCGCGCACCTGCATCGATCGCGTTCTCAACAAGTTCCTTGACCACGCTTGCGGGTCGCTCAACTACCTCGCCGGCGGCAATCTGGTCGACAAGTTGGCGAGGGAGGAGACGGATCGGCATCCGTGGATTGTAAAGATCACGGTGAGCACTGGACTTAAACCGCCATCTATGCCACACTATGCGCATGGAAACGCCCAGGACGGGCAGCAATTCCGGCGCAGGACGCACCCCGGCACGCCCAAAGACGGCCACGGTCGCTATTGGTGACCTTCACGGTTGCGGGGCAGAGTTTGAGGAGTTGTTGCTCTTGGTCGACCGTTGGTTCCCCGGCGCGCGCACGATCTTGGTGGGAGACCTCTTCACGAAAGGTCCAGAGCCAGGTCGCGTTGTACGAGCCATCATGGATCGTCGTGCACAGGGTTACCGCGTTGACCTCGTGTGTGGAAATCATGACCTGCGATTGCTTGGAGCTGTGGTGCGCATGCAATCGGGGGCCAGCGTTGATCTACTTCCGCGCACTGAGCGCGTTGCCATTGAGATGCTTCAACGCGCGGGGCTCATGCGCGAGGCCACCTGGCTGCTGACTGAGGCCTGCGACCGCGTTGAAGTCAGGCACCCACGCGGCACTTGGACCGTCGTTCACGGTGGCATTGACGTCAAACTAGGCGTTGAGCACACGCCAGATGATGTCAAGGTCCATCTGAAGGCTGCAGAAGGCGAACAAAATTGGTGGGAGCGCTATGACGGTTCTGAAGGATTAATCATCGTTGGTCACCGACCAGTAAGAGAACCAATCATCCTTCGAAATGGAAGCGGTGTTCCGTACTTTGCGAACATTGATACCGGCTGTGCATACGGAGGTGCCTTGACCGCCTACTGCATTGAAGCCGATCAACTGCTGCAAGTGCGCGGAGAGACGCTGCCAATTCCGGGCATTGAAGTACCCACTGCATTTCGAGGTCAGCAATCCGGCAAAGGGTGATAAGGCCAGCGAGGCATCAATGCCTCACCCACGTGATCAGCGCACATCGCGCATAGCAATCGGTACGCGGCGACCCGGGCCAAACGCGCGAGGACTGAGCCGAATGATGACGGGTGCCTGAGCGCGCTTGTATTGAGCCATGTCAATAGCGCGTGTCCACCGCTCCACTAGCGAACGATCAAGCTGGTGTGCAGAAGCGATCGAATCGATTGAGCGCTCTTCTTCAATCCAACCGCGCACAATCGCATCAAGTACTTCATACGGCGGAAGCGTGTCCTGATCAGATTGGTCCGGGCGGAGTTCAGCACTCGGAATTTTGGTGATGCTCGTCTCGGGGATCGGCGCGGCAGTGAAGCAGGACGTTAACCCCGAAGCCATGCCAAGTACTTGGTAATGCGCGTTCGCCCACCGTGCAAGCGCCCAGACGTCCGTCTTCAAGAGGTCACCAATCGGAGCGAGTGCCCCGCACATGTCCCCGTACAGCGTGGAATACCCAACTGCGTATTCGCTTTTGTTTCCAGTGG
>JBIKQN010000271.1:0-3366 GCA_044349615.1 Phycisphaerales bacterium | reverse complement strand
AGTGCGCGGTACTGCAGCCGGCGCGGCGGTGCATCGGCAGCGAGGCCCATGCGGCGATGCCGATCGGCTTCGTATGAGGAGTAGTTTCCGTTGTAGAAGAAGACCTTGCTATCGCCTTCAAAGGCCAAGATATGCGTGGCCACGCGGTCGAGGAACCAGCGATCATGGCTGATCACCACCACGCAGCCAACGAAACTCTCCATGCCGTCCTCAAGGGCGCGCATAGTGTTGACATCGATGTCATTGGTTGGTTCATCGAGCAGGATGACATTGGCACCCTCCTTCAGCATGCGAGCAAGATGCACGCGATTGCGCTCTCCGCCGGAAAGGCTGCCAACGATCTTCGACTGATCAGTGCCCGTGAACCCGAAGCGCGCCACATAAGCTCGGCTATTTGTCTCAACGCCGCCAAGCATCATCTTCTCTTCGCCACCAGAAATTGCTTCCCAGAGATTCTTGTCATTCGGGAGCGTCTCGCGGCTCTGCTCCACGTACGCAAGCTTGACGCTTTCGCCAACGCGCATCTCACCGGAATCTGGCTGCTCCGTACCAATGATCATGCGGAACAGCGTGGTCTTTCCTGCGCCGTTTGGTCCAATGATGCCCACGATGGCGCCCGCTGGAATGGTGAAGTTGACATCATCAAGGAGCACCTTCTCTCCGTATGCCTTGCAGAGCCCCTTGGCTTCCACCACAAGCGTGCCGAGCCGCGGACCAGCAGGAATGAAGATCTCCACCTCCGCTGCGCGCTCCTTCTGATTCTGGCTTGCAAGTTGCTCATAGCGCTCAACACGCGCCTTGTTCTTTGCCATGCGCCCCTGCGGATTACGTCCAATCCACTCTAGCTCGCGCGCAAGGGCCTTCTGCCGTGTGGATGCATGCTTCTCTTCAACTTCAAGGCGCTTCTTCTTCTGCTCCAGCCAGCCGGTGTAATTGCCCTTGTAGGCAATGCACTGACCGCGATCGAGTTCAAGAATCCAACCTGCAACATTGTCTAAGAAGTACCGATCATGGGTGACCGCGATGATGGTTCCTTCAAAGCGCTGTAAGTGCTGCTCAAGCCACGTGACACTTTCCGCATCCAAGTGGTTCGTAGGCTCATCAAGGAGCAGAATGTCTGGCTTGGTGAGAAGCAGCGTGCACAATGCAACACGTCGTCGTTCGCCACCTGAAAGCGTGTTGCATGCCTGGTCGGCAGGCGGGCAGCGCAATGCTTCCATAGCCATTTCCAACTGGCTGTCGATGGTCCATGCCTCGCGGCGGTCCAACTCCTCCTGCACCGTTGCCTGCTTTGCCATCAACTTATCCATCTGTTCTGGCGTCATGTCCTCGCCAAACTTGGCGTTGATCTCATCGTACTGACGGAGCAAGTCAAAGGTCACCTTAGCACCATCACGCACCACTTCCATCACTGTGCGCGTGTCGTCAATCAGCGGCTCCTGTTCGAGGTAACCGATCGTGTAGCCGTTGGCTGCCATGATCTTTCCCTCATAATTCTTGTCGAGCCCAGCCAAGATCTTCAGAAGCGTGCTCTTGCCGCTGCCGTTGAGACCTAAGACACCGATCTTTGCTCCGTAGTAATAGGAGATCGAAACATCAGTCAGGATCTTCTTGCGATCAATCTCCTTCGATACATTCAGCATCGAATAGATGACTTGGGTTTCGTTCTTTGGACCGGATTTCTGTGGTGCTGCCATGGTTTGCTCCGCTCAAGTTGGGAATGTTTCATTGTACGCAGCCCGTGCAAGTATCTTGCCATCATGGCGAACATCGTTGCGTGGCTACGCACGAATACCAATGGTCGGCTGCGGCGCATCCTGATTGGCGGCGTTGGTGGCAGCATCACCTTGGCGGGAATTGCGCTTTTGGTCCTGCCAGGTCCTGGGATTCCGCTCGTCCTTGGCGGGCTCGGCGTCCTGAGCCTTGAATTTGCCATCGCTCGGACATGGATCGAAGCCCTCAAGCGGCGAGCTGAAGGGGCGGGCGTTCCAAAGCAGGTTCTCTGGATTCTGCCCATTTTGGGAATAGTGGTTTCCATTGCATTCTCACTGGCACCCACCTTCTTTGGAGTGGTGTATGGCAACGGCGACTGGGCCGTCGTACGCAAGCCTTCCATGAGTTGGGCGTATTCCTATTCGTCGATTGATGAACTGCGCGCCGCAGCAGTTGGGGATCCAGTTGCCGCGGAGATTCTGGCGCGTTCTGGTCTTGATCCATCACATCCCTGAGTGACGCATCGTCAAACACACACGGTGAGTCCCGCGCTAGTCTCCCACAGTGATTATCTTTCGAATGACTGCCGTTGTTGCCACCGTGATACTGTGCGGAGCACCCGCCTGCACGTCGCCACCGAACGCCGCCAGAGGCAAGTCTGACCTTCGTAGCCGCGTGGAACTGGCCAACCACCTACTTGAAATCGCCGACGATGCTGCGAGCGTCACCAATGACACCGTCTCAAGAGCACTCATCCGCCGCGACTCCCCGCTGCATGTTGCAGTCCTTGAACGCAACCGTAGCGATGTGACCGCATCAGTGCGGTCCATGGCCCTTTCGCCAAATCCGGAAGAGGGCATTGTCCGGCTTTATGTTTGGAGTCGTATCGCAAAGTGGACTTGCGAAAACCGCGTAGCCGCAGCGCCCGATATGGTGGTGGACATCTGCGAAGAGGTGTATGGACTGCTCGCTAGCAGAATTGACAGTGTGGCCGAAGAGGTGCTTGATGCGAACACCCGCGCGCACCTTGATACCGTGGTGGCGAACTACAAATTGGCACATCCTGGTCTTGTCACCATTGGATTGATGCGCATCGACGATATCAGTAGTCCCACCGACACCGCTGTTCTGCAAGACGCGCAGCCAACCATGATGAGTCCGGTCACCGATGCAGCCCGCCAACTTGAACACACGCGACTACTAGGAAATCAGCTTGTTTGGCTGATATCGCGGATGCCAGGCGCCATGAGCGAACAGGCGGAAAGTACTACCCGGATACTGCTAGAGAGCGATCGTGTTCAACAAGCATTTGCCCAAGTCAAAGAAATCTCTGGCCACGCGAGCGCCACAGCCCAAGGCTTGGAATCCGTTGCCAAGGCACAAACTGCTTTAGCGGAGCGGCTCGGTGCACTTGATGATGCAGTTGAACAAACGCCCGCAGTGATTGAACGCCTGCTTCGCCAGGCACTCATAGGACTTGCATTGATTGCCCTTGGCACAGTGCTCGCTTCTCTTGCTGGAGCGTGGGCGATGATCCGCCACGCCCAGCGAAAGGCACAGAGAGATCCGCAATAGAACCAACCGCGGCCCCATCCGCGCACGGACATTCTGCCGGTAGTTAGGTGCTCGTCGGGCCGGTCAGCGGGTGCGGAA
>JBIKQN010000270.1:0-3371 GCA_044349615.1 Phycisphaerales bacterium | reverse complement strand
TACCAATTCCTACAAGCGCAAGTGTGGCAACGGCCCAGAGTAGGACGCTGAGAATGCGCGAGCGAGTGAGGGCTCGAACGGTCAATGCAGCCGAGCCAGCGGCTAATAGGAAGAAGGTCAGGTACAGCCAGGGTGGAGCGTCGTTTCCAAGTGCCATGTGAATGGAATTGATATTCCGGATCACGAGCCAGGCAAGCACGATGCCTACGCCGGATCCCACGACGCCGATCGTCAGTCCGTAACGCAGGAATATCCAGAGGACACCCATGCGGCTTGCGCCAATCGCGCGCAGAATGCCAATGTCTCTTGTCTTCTCACTGACGATGGACCAGAAGATTGCCAAAATCAAACCAGCGCAGACGAGATAGGTAATAGAGAACAAGATCCGCATCATTTGCCGCTCTTTTTCAACCGGCGCAATGATGTCACGCAAGCGCTGTTCCCAAGTCATGATGGAGACATATTCCGGAGCAGGTGGTCGAGTGCGCAAGCTGGAGTCAGCGGCCTTCTGCAGATAGAACTGCTCATAGGTTGCAGCAATCTGCGCACGTAGTTCTTCTGGAGTGACGCCTTCCTTTGCGCGCACCAAGATCTGGGTGGCACGCGCGGGTGATGTGCCGATCACGGGGTAATTCCCGGCGGCATCTGGCTCTGCCGTGGTGTCCACAATAGGTGCTTCGTCAAGCCGCAGTAGTTCTTGACCTTCGCTCAGTGGAATGAAGACGCGGTTTCGGTCAACCTGGAAGACACCGGACATGACTTCATTCACCACCTTGAAGACGCGGCTGTTTGACTGCGACACGGTGCCCTTTTCACTGATGGGTACAAGTGTCACGGTGATCTCATGATTTGGCATCCACCAGTGCGGAACGCGCGGGCGGTAGCTGCCGTCGCGTTGGCGTTGGTTGACCACGGAGACATGCATCCCAAGGAGCGCTCCCGGACGCCCGGTGGCCCGGTCACGCAGAACCTTTGCATCCTCGTACAAACTACTCAGGTCTTTCGCGCGGCGAGGGTCATCCTCGGCCATGGCAAGCGCATCTTGCGGGGTTGCCGCGGGCTTCCACCAGATGGTGCGATCAAGTTCCGTGACTCGTGCGAAACTCTCCGGCTCAATGGCCCACACCTGTGCCGTCACAACATCCTTGTTCGGTCCTTCCGGATACGGCATGCGCAGCAGTCCGTAGGTATCAACAAGCGGCGTTGCAGCCACTGCTCCTGGAAGTTTCTCCACCTGTGCAATGAACTCCTTGTAGTAGGGAATTCCCTGCACGGGGTAACTGATCACCACATCGCCCATGAGGGTCCGGCCCGAGGAGCGCAGATTGTCTAGGAACCCGCTCATGACGCTGACCACAATCACCACGAGTGCAACGCACAGTCCCACCGCGGCAACCGCGATGAGTGGAATGATCCGCGTCGAGAGATAGCGGCGAACAAGAAGTTGTGTGTAGACAGCCAAGGTGCAGGATCGTAGCCGTGCGGGGAACACGATGGGGTGGTGAACGCGGTAGCCTTCCGCATCCCGTAACGGTGCGGGTAACGATGGACACGCTCGTAACGATTTCCACCATTCTTGCGGTCGCCTCGGTCACCGAGTGCGTTCTTTGGGCGGTCTTGGCAATCCGAGCTGTGCGCGAATGGCGATGCGCGCTCTTCATCGCCGATGCGCTCCGGCTACCCCCCGTACCGTTGCCCTTGCTGACGGTTGTGATCCCTGCCCATAATGAGGAAGCCATGGCTCCAGCATGTGCTCGCAGCGTGTTGGCTTCTGACTATCCAGCGCTGGAACTTATCTTCGTACTTGATCGCTGCACCGATGGCACCCGTGCGGCACTTGAGGTGGTGGCTGCGACTGATGCCCGCCTCCGGATTGTGGAGAATTCATCCTGCCCAGCAGATTGGGCTGGCAAGTGCAATGCCGCGCGGATTGGTGCCGAACATGCGCGTGGTGAACTCCTGCTATTCACGGATGCAGACACACACTTTGATTCGAAGCTCTTGCGCGCATCGGTGCAACTGTTGCGGTCACGCAAGTTGTCCATGCTGTCACTCTTCAGTTCGCCTACGCACAATCACTGGTTTGAGATGGTGGTTCAGCCCGTCACAAGTCTCATGCTTCTGAAGCTCTTTCCAATGAAGCGAGCGAATGCGTCGAAGGGGCGCCGACCGTTTGCAAATGGGCAGTTCATGCTCTTTGACCGTGCTGCCTACCAGACCCTTGGTGGTCATGCCGCGGTAAAGGACGACTTGCTTGAAGATCTAGCCTTTGCTCGGCGCATGAAGCGCGCCAAGATGGAGCAGGGCGTTGCTGTTTCCGATGGCATGTTGGTTGTCTCCATGTACGACTCATGGAAAGCATTTCAGACTGGCTGGAAGCGTATTTACATCGAAAGTTGCCGGCGCAACCCTAGCCGTATGCGCAAGGAAGCACTGCAACTCTTGGTAATCGTGGTAGCCATGCCCATGATTCGCACAGCCTCCGCTGCCCTTGCGGCCATTGCGCTCCTTGATGGGCGCGCCCTTGATGAAGGTGCACGGGCGTTTGCTATTGCTGTACTTTGTGTCGGCATCGCTGCGCCACTGATTCGACTAGCAACGCTTGCATGGATCCACCGAACCGCGTCATTCCCAGTTTGGAGTGCGCTGTTCTTTCCAGGTGCAGCGCTTGCTGTCGCTGGGATTTTTCTGGAAGGTGCGCGTGACCTACAGGCACGTACGCCAGTGCGATGGGGCGGTCGTGATTACCTACTTGAACCAACAGATCTTTAAACGCCACTCAGTAACGCGAAGCAAGAAACACTATGAGAATTCTCCTTACGAACGACGATGGAATTACTGCACCTGGTATCGCAGCGCTCTACGACGCACTGCAGGGCTTGGGTGAAATTCGAGTAGTAGCTCCTGCTGATATGCAGAGTGCGTCAAGCCACGGCATCACCTTTCATCATCCATTGATGGTGAGTGAAGTGCAGGCAAATCCGCGTATGCGAGGGATGGCGGTGGAAGGTCGCCCGGCAGACTGTGTGAAGTTAGGCGCGCGTTGCTTGTGGCAGGAGTGGTACGGCGTTGGTGCGCGCCCGGACTTGGTGGTCAGTGGCATGAATGCTGGCGCTAATGTAGGCATCAATGTCATTTACTCAGGCACCGTTGGTGCTGCAGTTGAGGGTGCATTCTTGGGAATACCCTCGATTGCCGTGAGTTTGCACCTAGGCGATCGCACCAAGACGCAGTTTGCGCGTGGTGCGGAGATTGCGCGTGTAGCTATTGACCGCATCTTGCAGCATCCCCTTGATGCGCACCGCGTGATGAATGTGAATGTTCCACGCACGGAGAGCGCCGACGCACCCATGCCGCCAATCCGTGTGGCA
>JBIKQN010000269.1:0-3372 GCA_044349615.1 Phycisphaerales bacterium | reverse complement strand
CTTCGACATCCTTCGCGCTGAGTTTGTGGAATGCAATTTCCATTGATTCGTCTTCAGTGGTGAACGGGATGTCAGTGCGCATCAGGTCTGATGCAACTGTCGCTGCAAGTGCTTCGCGAGCAAGGAGCGCGGATTGCAATTCGCGCGCAGTGATCATGCCGCGGTAGCAGCCATCAGCGTCAATGACCACGGCATCGCGCACCCCGTGTTGCTCTGCCAATTCAAGGAGTGCTGTGCCAGATGCGCTTTCGAGAATGACGACTCCGGGTAGTTCAGCTACTTGCTTCACGGAGATCTTTCGCATGGCCACCAGATCGGCCATGACACCTTGGCGCACACCGAGTGCCGCAAGTCCGGCGGTGTACATGCTGAATGGATGCATGGCGCGGCACGCGAGCGTTGAGATCACGGTGGCGAGCAATACAGGCAGAATCACGGACTCTTGATTGCAGAGTTCGTAGACGAGCATGGCGCCTGCAAGCGGGGCATGTGTTGTGGCTGCCACCATGCAGCCCATGCCAGCAAGCACTAACTCAGGTGAGGGTGTTGATGAAAAACCTGTAGCGCGCAGGGTTTCTGCGAAGGCGCCGCCAAGCATCGCGCCGCAGGCAAGGCTCGGTGCAAAGAGACCGCCCGCAGATCCGGAACCGAGCGTGGTGCCAGTAGCAAAGGTCTTGCCAACGAACCACACCATCAGGATCCCTGCATAGGCGAGGTTGGGAGTTGCTGTTCCCGCATGCTCTATCTGATCGCGTGCAACCCAGTAGCCGGAGCCAAAGAATGGCGGCAACGGCGACTCGGGGTGCATCCACACCCATGCTGCGCCGCCGATGCCGAGTATGGCGGCGCCGATCACTGGCTTCGCGAGCCGCGGTACCGGAAGAAGGACGAAAGCACGCTCAATCACTTCAAAGGAGCGCATGAAGAACACCGCTCCGACTGCACAGAGCAGGGCTAGCACCATGAAGAATGGAGCAAGTCCCATGGTCATTCCGGTGAGGCGCGGTCCGACTTCACGCGCAGCTGGTCCAAAGAGTGAGTCAACCGGTCCAAGCACGCTTTGCACCGTTGCAAATGCCAATACCGAAGAGACCACAATCGGTGCAAAGGTTCGGGCGGAGAAGTCTTTCAGCACCACTTCCACTGCGAAGAAGATGCCGGTGAGTGGCGCAGCAAAGACGGCAGACAGTCCTGCCGCTGCGCCGCATCCGAGCAGCGTGCTGGTGTTTCCTGCCGATGGGCGCAACATGAAGCGCGCAACATTTGAGCCGACAGTGGCGCCAATAGTGACGATTGGTCCTTCCGGACCAGCACTTCCGCCGGAGACGATGGTGAGCGTTGCGGCAAGCCACTGACGCACTGCAAGCAGCGGTGGAATCCGCGAGTTTGTTCGCTGCACGGCGTACATGACCTGCGTCACACCGTGGCCGCGCTGCCGCATGGGAAGGATGGCAAAGACAATGACAGTTCCAATGGCACCCAAGACCGGCGCCACGGCGGCAATCATGACCGCACTCTCGCGACTACCGCGCAGGGCGGACTCGAGCGCATGTTCACCCCAACGAATTGGGAGGATGAAGCCAAGTGCTAGGAATGCAACTACAACACCAATGACAGCGCCCCAGGCGACGAGCGACCAATCCGCATCAAGGCGAAGCATTGCCGCAGCTCTTTGCGTAGGGCTGAGCAGCCCGGCAAGGAAGGGATTCCTGTCTTTCATGGGTATCGGCGTGCGTTTATTCAAGTCGGTTCACTGTCCCTGAGCGAGCGTCCATCCGCGAACGCCATTGAATGTACGCAGCAATTCGTATGTACTTACAAGATTATGTTCGGCAACTTTGCCAAGCAAGGCGATGGCGTCAGCCTGTGTGGCACTCCGACCATCACGCAATTCGAATCGCACGCGCCAGTAATCAACGCATTCAGTGAACGCAGAACCTCGCGGCCAGACTTGCATACCGCGGCAGGAAATGAGCGTGATTCCAAACGGGCTAGCGGCGCTCAGGCGCTCCATCTGTACAGCAGTGTCAGCAGCGGGGTGCACGGCTTCCACATACACGTCAAGACCAGCGATTTCCTTGGTGATGCCCTTGAAGGTCTGCATCATCATGGCAGTCTCTGGCTTCGGAGGTGGCGCAAAGGTGATCCTGTCATTCTTGCCTGCAGGTGCAGGCTTCACGGTGTGCGGCTCCTTCCCAAGGCGCGTGATGATTTCCTTGATAAATGAGTGCGTGTTCAAGGTCGGCTTGCTGCGGTCGCCAAAGTCGCCGGTATGCGCTCCGTCTTCAAGTGCTGCGAGCAACGCATTCTCAATGGTGGAGGCCTGCTTCTCGAGTCCGATGTGCCGCAGCATCATCAGCCCCGAGAGAACGAGTGCAGTGGGGTTAGCAATTCCCTTGCCAGCAATGTCTGGTGCGGTGCCGTGCACTGCTTCAAAGATCGCAATGTGCCGACCGATGTTGGCACTTGGTGCGAAACCAAGGCCGCCAACAAGGCCAGCTGCAAGATCACTCACGATGTCGCCCTGCAAGTTGGTGAGGACCACCATCTTGTACTGCGATGGCTTCATGACCAAATTCATGCACAGCGCATCGACGATCACGTCGGGCGCGGCAATACCTGGATACTCCGCAGCCATTGTTCGGAATCGTTCTAGGAATAGGCCATCAGTCATCTTCATGATGTTGGCCTTGTGTGAGCAGTGAACAGTATCGATCCCCATTCGCTTGGCTGTTTCGAAAGCAAAGCGGAGTACTTCGTCACAGCCGGGCGCAGTGATGATGCGTTTGGCGGCCACCACATCATCTGTCAGGCGATGCTCAATGCCGCCGTAGGTGTCTTCGATATTCTCGCGCACGATGGCGAAGTCAAGATTGATGCCCGCCTTGCTATACGGGGTCACTACGCCGGGCAGGGTGCGGAAGTGACGGTAGTTGGCGTATGCGCTCCACATCTTGCGCGCCGTGACATTGATGGACTTGCCACCGCCACCCGAGGGCGTTGCCATTGGTCCCTTGAAGAGGACGCCAAGATCCTCAACGACCCGGATTGCCTCACCGGTCATGCCCCGCGTGTTGCCGCGCTCAAAGATCGATTGCCCCATCTCAACAGGAACGAACTCCACCAAGGCATTGACTCCTGCAGCGGCAAAGAGCTCAAGGGTGGCGGCCATGATCTCAGGTCCGATTCCGTCGCCAGCAGCAAGCGCGATACGCATGATTCGATTTCCTAGTCGAGGAGGGTGGTGGGCCGCGTGGCCGTGGGTTGTAAAGGATAAGGCGTGCAGGAATGTGCGCGGTACGCTTAGCAATCTGGCTTTGGATCCCCACTCGCGTGCCGCACCACAAACAACACCCTTCAGAAGACCACGAT
>JBIKQN010000267.1:0-3377 GCA_044349615.1 Phycisphaerales bacterium | reverse complement strand
CAGTAAGGGCGACCGCGCAAAGGCCATTCAGAACAGCGAACGCGCCGTGCGTCTTGAGAAAGATCAGAAGACCCGCGTTCAGTATGAGCAATCGCTGCAGAAGTTTCGCACGGGAACTCCTGGCCCGGAGCCAACCAAGGCGCGTCCGGTGCCACCCGCTGGTGCGTGATATCCACCACGCTTGAGCCTTTACGGGGCAGCCACTTTGTCGGCATCATCACGAACCTGTATCACCACATCCCGCTTTCGAATGGCCTGCGAGAAGTCGTCCATGCCAGCCGCCTTGGCGTCAGCAGTGATATCCGCCTGTTGTTGCAGGGCTTTCAGGCTTGTGCTTGAGTCCATCCACCCATCGCGCCATGCTTGTTCTTCCCAGGTGCCGTTGAGGAGCAGCCGCGGTGATGGAAAGAGCGGAATGCGCTGACCCAATGCAGTTCTCAGAATGTCGACGCCGCAACTCTGCGTGATGGCGTTGTACCAACGCGGGTGGTGGTTCACGTCGATCGATTGCAGTGCGAAGCGCTCAAACAGGATGCGCGCATTCTCCGGCGTGCATTCAATGCGGTAGCGACGAATGGTCTCGCCCCGAAAGTTGGTGCGGACGCGTACCACATCGCGCTCATCTGCCCAGACATAGATCAGGGTGTACTGCCGGAACATGCCGCCCACTGCAGAGTAGGCCTGCCCCACACGCTTGCGAGCTTCGATGGAGACGGCCAAGTACTTCATGGTTCCATCAGCTTGCTGAAATCCAAAGCTCACGAAGTTATGACAGATGCGCAGTGGACCCCAGAAAGAGAAGAACAGATCAACAGTGCGCAACTGCGTGAGGTCATAGGTGCGTTCAACCCAGATGTGCTCGCAGTCCGTGTCGCTACTTCGATAACGAAAGTTCCGAATGCCAGACACGGTGACATCGTTGCCGCTCACCGCAAAGGTGACGGTTTCTTGCACATCAGGCTGCCAGTCCGCATCGGCGGGCGCGGGCACAAACCAAAACCATGTCATCGCCGAAGCCCACAGCACCATCAAGAGCGTCCATCGCACTCCCCGCGGACGCGCACTTCTTGGCATTGGCCCGGCAGCGAGTGCTAGACATGCCAGCGCAAACGCACTGCCCATGGACCATGTCACCGCTGACGGTCCCAGAGGCCCATATCCCATGGCCAAGGTGCACCACGCCGTCAGTATGAACCACACCACGCCGAGTGGCGTGCGCCATGCGACACCAAATGCCGTGTGAATCAGGCGGGATCGTGGTAGCGGCTCTTCACCGGCGCGTTGTCGCCCTCGCCACAGCAATGCCACGCCTGCAAGAGCACTCCCTATGAGTATCGGCAGTAGGACAATGCTGAAGAGGTAACTCACTGTGGCTTTCCACCAACTGCGTCGCCTTCAAGGGCTTTCAATCGACCCCAGAAGAGCCCTGCTTCCAAGTGTCGGATGCGGAACAGCGCCACAGAGTGGACAGGATCAAGCGTGATGGTGGCCGTGGCGGCATCTTGCTGGGAAGGGGCAGCAATCCCAAGCGTTGCAGCAAGAAGAATGGCGAAGCGGATCTGTGGCTTGCAAGTCATTTGGGGCACTCTACGGGGCAGGTCAGGGCGGCAGGGTGAGGCGAGCTGTGGCTGTGAACTTTGGAAACCCCTCCGCCGCTAGACATATTTTTCCCTGATTCATTTCGAGCTAGGCGATTGAGCGCGCCTTTGCGGCGTAATTATTAGCCGTCAAAGAATCTTCATTTCATTTTGCCTAAGCGTGATGGTTTGCACCTCTGGATTGCGTTCTCGTACTTGCTGAAAGTCTTCAGCGCGTGATTCTCGCCTACGGCAGATTCACGAGTCCCAGACAGCGTTGCTCCCCCAGCGCTGAGTTTGATGTGTTCATGTTCCCCTTTTCCTGTTCCCATTTCGGAGCCCTTACTATGTCTTCCCGTTCCCTTTTCGTGTCTTTCGCTGCTTTGATGTCCGCTAGCGTTGCTGTTGCGGCTCCTTCTTCGGTCTTCTACACCGTCGATTCAGCAGCGTGGACCGCCTACTCGACCAACGCTGGCGCCTCGATCAGTACAGAGAACTTCGCCAACACATCAAGCGGCTTCTATGGCTCCGGGGTTTCCGGGGTTGTTGGTGGGATCTCTTGGACCGCAACCGCCAATGGCGGCGTTTCATCGGCGGTCGGGGCAATCTCCACCAGTGTTGGCGCTGCCACGCTGAATTTCGCGATTAGCCCGGGTGTCAATGGCATCGCCGGCAACATCTATGCAACCAATGCCCTGGGGGCCGTCCCGTCGTCAATCATCATGGTGACGCTCTCGGACAGCACCACCTACGTTGGCTACTCCAGCGGACCAGCAGACTTCATTGGCTTCTATTCCTCCAACTTATTCATCTCTAGCCTCTCGATTCAGGCGTCTGGGGCGGGTGTGACCCACGCCACCGTCGACAACCTGTACTTTGCCACTGTGCCAGCTCCTGGCGCAATCGCGCTGATCGGCCTCGCTGGGTTCGCCGCTCGTCGCCGGGAACGACGCGCCTAATTGACTGCGGGAATAGTAGTTGAACATTATCAGGACATGCCGCCCGCCTAGCGCCGAACCGTGCTAGGCGGGTGTCTTTTTACAATCTATGTTCAAGCACAGGAATGTTTCGAAGGTTTCTTGCATTCTTGTGGAACAGGGGCATACTCCTTGTGTTGGTGTGAAAATGTTGGAAAGTTGCATGTCTTCCCCGATATGCAGACGCATGATTTCCCCAGTGATGCGCTTGTCTTTTCAAGATATTCCCGCCTGATTCCGGTACTGTTTCCCTTCTTTCCCAATCTCGGAGTTTCCTCAATGTCAATTCGTATCGCATGCACAGCCGTGGCTATGGCCGTCGTGGTGACCCAGGCAGCTTCCGCTGCCGTGATCACCTTCTCCAACGCAACCCTTTGGAACGGCTTCTCAGTCGGTCAAGGCGCTTCCGTTGCAACTGAGAATTTCAACTCCTACAACGGCTTCTACGCCAATGGCCTTTCCGGCAACGCTGGTGGGATCCAATGGACAGCGAGTGCGCCAGGAAGCCTCTACGCAAGTTCGGGCTCTATGTCCACCAATAGCCCCGAAGCTGTCCTGACCTTTACCTTGGCTCCAAGTGTCCAAGGTGTTGGTGGCAACTTCTTTGCTACCGACGTAAATTTCAACGTCCTCCCTGCCATTATTGGCGTGACGCTCGGCGATGGCTCGTCGTACATCGGCTACGCAGCATCAGCTG
The DNA here is from genome assembly GCA_044349615.1 of Phycisphaerales bacterium. Classification (GTDB taxonomy): domain Bacteria; phylum Planctomycetota; class Phycisphaerae; order Phycisphaerales; family SM1A02; genus UBA966. Next base: position 126 of record JBIKQN010000267.1, on the reverse strand, counting down.
CAGATTTCGTTGGGTTCTACTCAACGGGTGCAGCGATCGCCAGTATCTCAGTGTCCGTGGCAGGCAACTTGCCAGCAGGCACGAACTTTGCCACTGTTGACAATCTCTACTTCGCAGTGCCAGCAC
>JBIKQN010000268.1:0-3377 GCA_044349615.1 Phycisphaerales bacterium | reverse complement strand
CTTCTAACTCCCCAAGCAACATCCGGCCGCCTTGCGGCACCAACTGCACCAACACGGTTGGGAGTGCGGCAGCTGGACGGGCGCCGGACGCACCGCTAGCAGCCTGAGGGGCGACGATGGCGTCAATCCGGCCACAGCGGCGGTCGTCAAGAGGAATGACCCAGGATCGGTTCTCCGCGCCACCTGATGCAATCTGCCCAATGATCTGATTTCCACCCACCACCACCGGGTCGCCCTCGCCCACACCTTGCGAGCTGCCAATATCGATACCCAGCAGTCCTGCCGGTCGACCAGCGCCGCGCTCGACAACCGTGGCAAGCCGTGGCTGCCATCCGGCTCGATCAGCTGGGCGATATCCCGAGAGTTCACCCAACTCCCGCTCCAGTTGCCCAACCCGTATCTGCGCGGCGTCAAGTTCGCCTTGCAGGCGGTCACGGTCTTCACGCGCGGTGCGCAGTTCCTCTGGGAGTCCTTGATACGGCTCCGACGGGGTACGAATATGGTCGCGAACCCAGGCGAGCGCGGATGCCCCCGGAGCAAGCGGTGCCCACAGAACGCCAGCAAGTATCCCTGACCACGGTGACTGCGACGACTGCGGCAACGCCGAAAGCAGCGCAGCTCCAGCGAGCGCGATCACAAGGATTCGACGACTGGAGACGAACGGCATGCGATGTCAACTCAGACGGAATCGGCGTCAGACTCAAGCGTGTCCTTGAACAAGTCAAGGTTCTCAAGGTAATTGCTGGTGCCACGAGCCACGCACGAAAGCGGCTCGTCAGCAATCTTCACATCCAGCCCCGTGGCCTGATGGAAGACCTTGTCGATGCCGCGCAACAGCGCACCACCGCCAGCGATGGTGATTCCGTTGTCAACGAGATCCGCAGCCAGTTCTGGCTTCGCCTTTTCAAGAACGCGAACGACTGCTTCCGCAATCAAACCAACGGGCTCAGAAAGCGCCTCGCGGATCTCTTGACTGGTCACTTCAATCTTGCGTGGAAGACCAGACTTCATGTCGCGACCGCGCACATCCATCTTCATTTCTGGGCCGGTCGGCGCAGCGGAACCAATTTCAATCTTGATGCGTTCGGCAGTCTGCTCACCAATCAGCAGTCCGTGCACACGCTTCATGTGATTAGCAATGGCTTCATCAAAGTCATCACCGGCAACGCGCAGGCTTTCGCACTCAGCGATGGCTGCAAGCGAAATGATGGCGATTTCGCTCGTTCCGCCGCCGATATCAACAATCATGCTTGCCGTTGGCTCAGCCACTGGCAGTCCTGCGCCAATGGCTGCTGCCATCGGCTCATGGACCAAGTAGACGCGGCGCGCACCGGCACGCTCAGCGCTTTCGTACACGGCTTGCTTCTCAACGCTCGTAATGCCCGACGGAATGGCAATGACCACTCGTGGACCAAAGATGCGGGTGCTCTTGCCGTTCACCTTCTTGATGAAGTAGCCAAGCATCGCTTCGGTGACTGCGAAGTCGCTGATCACGCCGTCCTTCAACGGGCGAACCGCGCTGATGGAGCCAGGCGTCTTGCCGAGCATGTCCTTCGCAGCAAAGCCAACGGCTTCGCCATTATTCAGAACGATGTTGGTTCCTTTGCGGACGGCCACCACGGATGGCTCGTTCAACACAATTCCTTCGCCTCGCACGCACACCAAGGTGTTGCAAGTGCCAAGGTCAATCCCCATATCAACGCTAAAGAGGCGTGAAAGCCAGTCGATCTCGAGAGCCACAGTAATGCTCCTTCCTGAAGCCGTGCATCCATCACGGACTCCGCCGCAACGGGAGCCGCTGAGCGGCTCAACGGAGGGAGGATAGCAAACTGCTTCGATTAGCGAGACGAGGCCATGTCAAACGGGCCCTGCCCGGTGACATCCATGTTCATCATGGCAACAACGGCAGTTCCAAAGATCGCCATCAAGACGGCAATCACCAAGAGACCGGTGTAGACATTCAGCTGCGGCTTGGCGCGCTTGACGGCTGTGGCTGAGGTAGTGGCGGTGGCTGCAGATTTCATAAAGAACTCGTCGCTAGTTATTTGCCTGTCGGGGCATCATTCAACCATGCAAGGCAAACGTCACTCGCCCTTGCGAGCGATGGCCCGCTGGCCGGACTTCACTTCGCCGCGGGTGGTGGCGTCTTCAAGTTCAACGATTCCAACGGCGCGGTTCACGTCAACCTGAACAATTCGAAGGTTGCCGATGAAGTTGGCGCCATCAGCAATGGTCATCACCCAGCCTTCCTTGATGCCATCGCGGCTTCCCGCGTTGATTTCAGCAAGGGTGGCATCAGGCTCGCGCTTCACATCAATAAGCGTGGCGCTGAGTGAGCGGTCGGCAACAAGTGGAAGCGCAGCATCGGCAGTCGCTCCGGCGCGCGGGGTCACGGAGCCATGCAGGGCTGCGTAGCGCTGAACATCAGCCATCGCACGCTCCTTGTCTTCGCTGACCTTCTGTAGTTGTTCCTGCAGCTGACGCTTTGCAGCAGTCTCGCTGTCGAGGTCGCCCTGCATGCGAGCCAAGGAATCCTGCATCTCAACGCGAGCCTTCTCAGCGGCGAGGTACTGCGTGCGTGCACCTTCAATGTCCTGGCGCATCGCATCAATCAGCTTGGTCTGCAGCGTGTCATTGGCACTGAATGCGCCCACTTGACCCTTGAGCTCAGCAAGGTCAATGCGTGAACGCTCAAGATCGCGCTCCTTGTCGGCGCGCATCTGTGTTTCCTTGTCGCGCTCCATGGTGGCGGCGCGGATCTGTGACTCCAGGGTTGCGACCTTTGACTGCAGCGCAGCAACGCTCGCGTTGTACGCGTCACTCGCAACAGCGAGCTCCGCTTCCTGCTTCTTGAGATTGGCCTGCGCGTCTGTTGCCTGTTGCTTGAAGACGAACTGATTCGTTGAAGACACGGCCGCAAGCGGCACGAGAGCAACAACAAGAAGAGCAACAAGGACGACGAGAATCTTGGTGAGGATGTGCACGAGAATCGCCTCAAGGGTCCTTGCCAGCGGCGACATGCCGAAAGCAGGGATTGTTCATGTGTCGAAAGTCAGACGGGTCCTGCACGAAGCATGCTGGGCATGCCTCCTACAGACTGTTATTAGTACTACACCAAATCTATACGCGCTGTCAATGGGGTGCGGTTGCAACCACAATTGCCATTGCTGCCGCCAACTGCACCGAGGGACTCGGGTCAAAGAGCATGGGCTCCAATTCGGGTACCGCCATGGCTCCGGACGAATAACCAAGGGCCAAGGCTGCTTCAGCGCGAACGGCGGCTTCGCGGTCCTTCACCAGGGTTCGGGCGAACCGCGTGACAGCACTGGCATCCTGGACACTGATCTGACTCAGCGCAGAGGCACAAACGATGCGAA
>JBIKQN010000016.1:0-11132 GCA_044349615.1 Phycisphaerales bacterium | reverse complement strand
CCTCTGGATATTCCTGCGTTACGGACTGACGATCGGCGTCGTGGGATCCGGCGTAGGCATCGTGCTTGCCTGGCTCGTGATCCGGAATATCAATTCCATTCACATGGCACTTGGAAACGACGCTCCGCCCTGGCTGTACCTGACCTTCTTCCTGTTAGCCGCTGGCTCAGCTGCATTGACCGTTCGAGCCCTCACTCGCTCGCGCATTCTCAGCGTCCTACTCTGGGCCGTTGCCACACTTGCGCTTGTAGGAATTGGTACTGGCTTGGTCTTACACCGTGGATTCCTCATTTGGGATCCAGCCGTCTACTACTTCGCCACCATTCCAAGTGAAATGGACTGGAACAACGCATGGATCACCGCGCTTGGTGCGATCATCTTCAGTGTTCTTGGTGCCGCCGTGCCAGCAGCGCGTGCAGCAGATATTGATCCTGTTCGTGCGCTTCGCTACGAGTGATGATTGCACACCCCACTTCTATCACCGCCCACCCAGCAATCCCAACATGACCATGCATCCGCATAGCACCCCGCCACGCGCCGACGAAGGAGTATTGCTCTCCGCGCGCGATGTGATCCGGACCTACCGCATGGGTCGCGTTGAAGTACCAGTACTGAAGAGCGCATCGATTGATATAAAGCCCGGCGAATGGGTGGCGATTCTGGGTTCAAGCGGTAGCGGCAAGAGCACGCTCCTTCACCTACTCGGCGGACTAGACCGCGCCGATTCCGGCGACGTCACCTTTCGTGGGGAGAACGTTGGTAGTTACAGCCAGTCGCGTCTTGACCGCTACCGGAATGAACATGTTGGCTTCGTGTTCCAGTTCTATCACTTGCTGCCCGAACTGAATGTGCTTGAGAACACGCTGCTACCAGCCACCATCGGGATTGGCCGGTTTGAGTGGATGCGCCGCCAAAGTGAAATTCGCGAACATGCACGCATGTTGCTTGACCGCTTTGGGCTTTCACACCGTTTCCGGCATCGCCCCGCAGAGCTCTCCGGCGGCGAGCGGCAACGCGTGGCGATTGCGCGCGCCCTCATGCACAACCCCGACGTCCTGCTTGCTGATGAACCTACGGGAAACCTCGACGCAAAGACTGGCGAAACCATCTTGGACATGATTGCCGAGCAGCATCGCGCTGGCCTCACCGTCGTGATGGTCACCCATGACCAATGGATTGCCGCCCGAGCTGATCGAACGGTTCATCTGGTTGATGGACGCGTCGCCTAAAGACCCTACACTGCTCCGATGACCCGAAGTGCTCGAGCGACCACTGCCCTTCGTGCCAGCGCTTTCATGGCGTTGGTCGGTTGCGCCACGCTCGCTGGGTGTACGCGCAACCCCTATGAAGATCCAATCTGGTACTGGGCTCCCGAGCCTGGTTCCACACTCGTACCGCGCGTGCAAAGTGGACCACGGAGTTTGGCAATGTTCCGCGGGGACAACGGAGATCCGCTCGATTGGTATGCGCTGTCAAGCGGCATCAGGTGGGCGGACATCGTGATCGTCGGCGAGCAACATGATGATGCCAATGCGCACGGCGTGCAACAAGCGATCGTTGATGAAGCCTTCGCTATGTGGCCCGGTAGCGCAGTGTCACTTGAGATGCTCGAGCGCGACGAGCAGCCGATGGTCGACGCGTATCTGAATAGCCAGATCACCGCTGCTGAATTCATCGATGGCACGGAGTCCCGCGACTGGGCATCAAAGGGTTCATGGGAGACGTTCTATCAACCAATGATTGATTCGGCGAAAGCCGCACACGCGCCAGTGATTGCTTCGAACGCGCCGCGCGACTATGTTCGTCGCGCACGCACTGAGGGCTATGCGGCGCTCGAAGCACTTCCTGCTGAAGAGCAAGCGCTCTTCTCTATCCCGGAACGCGAACCACCAGATTCTTATCGCGAGCGCTTTAAGTCGGTGATGAGTGACAATGGTGCGCACGCTGTAGACGAAGAGAAAGTTGATGAGTTACTTCGCTCACAACGTCTTTGGGACGCAACCATGGCTGATTCCATCGTGCGCGCCTATCGGGCGGCGCCGAGCGGGGGGAAAATCATCCACGTTGTAGGCCAATTCCATTCCGAAAATGATGGCGGTCTCATCAGTGAGATCCAAGCACGCGCCCCGTTTGCCAATGTGCTGACCGTGACGGTGCAGAAGGGCGAGACGCTTGCGCTGCGCGCAGAGGACAAGGGCAAGGCCGATGTCGTGATCTATGGGGTCAATCCAGCCCCGGCGTGGCGCAACTTTCAGGCTGGGCTAGTCCCGACCAAGCCCGGTAGCACGGTGACAAAGGAGCAACCCATGCCAACATGGGGCTTTGCTTACTAAACCGGGCGGCGCTTCGTTTACTTGCTGAGCAGCTTGTTCAGGTCGGCCTGAGAATCAACGACCTTAAAGAGCTTGTCCATCTTCATCATGGCCATCAGACTCTTGAGGTCCTTGTTCAATCCATACAGAACTGGTTGCGCACCAACGGCTGCCGCTGCATTGCGAGCGCCGATGAACATAGACAGCCCCATGGAACTCATGAAGGAGACCGCGCTCAGGTCAAGAACGAGGTACTTGATTGTCTTGAGCTTCAGGTACGGGCCAATGTCCTCTTGGATGATCGGCGTTTCGCGCTGACCAATGTTTGGTCCGGCGAACTTGATCGAAACCAATGGGCCGTCCCATGCAACTTCAGCGAGCGGCGTCTTCTTGCGGGTAGGTGGGAGTTCCATGTGAGTGACAGATGATACCACGCAGCCACGATGCCAAGGAAGCCTTCGATACTGCCGTGTTAGCGGTTTCGCAGCATTCCAGGAACGAGCAGCCCGCAGAGCTCCATGGCGCCAGGTGCGCCACGCAACCAAGCGACAGATCCCTTGCGCAAGTCAATTCGGAGGCCGGAATCTGAAGAAACAAGTGCCGACACCAATTGCCCAAGGACAGGCTCATGACCGACGAGGGCAATACGCGCAACCACTGGCTGCTCCGCAAGAAACGCGGCGATGGCGGCCACTGCCCCGGAACCAGAACCCTCTAACAACTTTGTCCGCGCTGGCTTCGGCCAACCTGCATGCGCATGAAGGATGCGCGCTGTGTCCCATGCCCGAAGCCATCCGCTCGAAAGCACCATATCAATGCCCGGTCGCCACTTGCCGACGCGTTGCGCCACCCGCTCGAACTCACGCGCGCCATCGCGTGTCAGCGGTCGAAGGGCGTCATCGGGCCATTGTTGAGGGTCACGGTCGGCAGCCTTGGCGTGGCGAATGACAAAGAGTTCCATGGATTCATGGTACTGTCGGGAACTTATGGTGAATGAATCGATCGCCATTGAGAACGCGCGCATCGTCAGCTGCGTGCCGCCGGCTGGTGGCGGCGCCCTGCGAGGTGCTGCGATGGGCGCACTTCGGGTCATTGAACGTGGCCATGTCATTGTTGAACACGGTCGAATTGCCGCAGTCGGCGCAGGACCAGCGGTGACGCGCGCCGTATCTGCGCGCATTGATGCACGCGGGCGAGTGCTCATGCCCGCCGCCATTGATTGCCACACGCACGCATGCTGGGCAGGCGAGCGCTGGGGCGAATGGGAGCAGAAACGCGCCGGCGCTTCCTATTTGGACATTCTGAAAGCGGGCGGCGGCATTCTCTCAACCGTGGCGGCCGTGCGGGCAACGCCACAAGATGCCCTCGCCTCGCAGCTCGTCGAGCGTCTAGCCGAGATGCGTGCAGTGGGAACCGGGGCCGTTGAGGTAAAGACTGGATACGGTCTTGACGCTGCAAACGAACTCAAGATGCTTGAGGCAATTCTTGCAGTGCGCGCCGTTTGGCCAGCGCCAGTAGTTCCAACGCTTCTCTTGGGACACGCGCTTGATGCCAACAATCCTCGCCAACTTGATGACATGTGCGCACTGCTTGAGCGGGTGGCAGAACGCGTGCCCAACGCGGCCGTGGATGCTTACTGCGAAACAGGCGCATGGAGCGTGGAGATGTGCCGAACGCTCTTTGCCAAGGCTCGAAAACTTGGAATGCAAGTGCGTGTTCATGCTGATCAATTCAATGCCATCGGCGCGCTGGAATTGGCGCTGGAATGTGGTGCGCGTAGTGTTGATCACTTGGAAGCAAGCACTGCGAGTGGCATCGCAGCACTCGCGGCGAGTAACTCCATTGGCGTGGCGCTCCCCGTATGTGGATTTGCTCTTGACGGGCGATTTGCTGATGGACGGCGCTTGATTGATCAAGGCGGGGCACTCGCAGTGGCGAGCAACTGGAACCCCGGAAGTGCGCCGAGCCCCAGCGTGCAATTTGCCGCTGCATTGGCAGCCAAACATATGGGCCTCACTGCGGCAGAAGCAATCTGCGCAGTGACCTACAACGCAGCGTGCGTACTAGGTATTGAATCAAGCACAGGCAGTATCCGCGCAGGAATGCGAGCTGATCTCCAGCTCCTATCCCACCGCGATGAGCGTGCCTACGCGCATGAAGTAGCCGGACCTGGGCCAGATGTCACCATCCTCGGCGGTGACATGAGCGTCCGAGTGGCGTAGGATCGAAAGACCGTGCTAGTCACTGACCCCAAAGACATCCTTCACGCTGAAGCCGCCGCCGAGCGTGTTGTGGAGGTGCACCGTCGGCTAGTGACCTTCCTACGCACTGGGCTCACGCTGCCTGAAATCGACTCGTTCGTTGGCGCCACCCTCAAAGATCTCGGTTGCTCAAGCTGCTTCCTCGATTATGCAGTGCGCGGCCACCCGCCATATCCAAGCCAAGCGTGCCTCAGTCCCAACGCATGCGTAGTTCATGGAACGCACACCATGTCACGCGACCCCGTGCGCACGGGCGACATCCTCTCCATTGATATCGGCGTTCGCAACAAGGGCTGGATCGGCGATGCAGCATGGACCTACTCATTCGGCGAGCCGGACAAGATCACGCGTGCGCTGATGGAGAGCGGCAAGGAAAGTCTGCGCCGTGGCATCGCCGCGATGCAGCCACAGCGCCCACTGATTGACTGGGCGAAGGCGGTTCAGAAACACGTTGAAAAGGAATGCGGATTCCATCTCGTACGCGGTCTCGGCGGGCACGGCATTGGCCGCGAACTGCACGGGCCTCCGTTCATCTCGAATGTCGTCCCCACATACCCGGGCGAATGGGGCGAGGCGTGGAAGCCGTGGGTTCCCGGCATGTTGGTGGCGGTGGAACCGATGATTGCCATCGGCACCACCGAAACCAGAACCAAGGGTCGCGAGTGGCCCATCTGGACCTCCGACGGATCGCTGGCGGTTCACTATGAGGCTGACGTCCTGATTACTGCACACGGCCCTCGCAACCTGACTGAAGGGTTGTTTGAGATGCCTGACGTGATCACCGCCTGAGGGGCGTGATTCGCTCGCGTACACCAGTTTCGTGGCCCAGGCCGGGATGGCGGCCGCTGAGGGGCACTGCAGTACGAATTTCCTTAGGGAATTAAACCTAATAGGGTCTAATTTCAGATATCGTCTCAGGAATGAAAGACCCGCTTGAAGGATAAGCCAATGGTCACTGCGCCGTTCAAACGATTGGCGCGACTGCTCGCCGATGTCACCGCGATGCCCCGTTCCCAGCACGCCGTGCTGAACATGGAATCCCCGCAAGTTCTTGAAACAATCTCTGAGCCGTTCAACTGCTCCGTCTGGGAGATCGTTCGTCGATTCCGCCGACCAGTCATTCTTGCCGAGGTGGCGGTGGTGTCCCACAGCGAACCCGTTGTTGTGCAAGTGGCGCTCGAACGCCTTGAGAAACTCGGGCTCATCACTCGGATCCCCGCCCGCGGAATTCGAAGGCTTCCAACATACGAAACAACCTGCGACGCTTTCGTAGTGGGATTCAATTCCGATAAAATTTCTGAACGAGAAGCCGCATCCGCTATTCAAAAGAGATTTACGGAGCACGTCCGCCAGATCATGGCGACAACCCAGGCCAAAGACTCGAACGACCGCAGCGAACCGTGGTCGTCTACTACCTCCGTGCCAATTCAATTGACGGCCACGGACATCGCGGAGCTCAGCCGCATCATCAGTGTGTTCAATGAGTGCCTTGACCGCATCCGAGAGCGCTCCACAACGATCGACGCATCCGAGTCACAGGACTGCAACTATCTGATCACTATGGAAGTGCGTCCCACTCAGGCTGCCGTGCTGCCACTGCCGGCACTGCACATCGTGCCGCACAGTAAGGTCGCAGACACCGTCACCAAAATTCTCGCTGCGCCCATGAACGCTCTCTCGCCGCGTGAGCGAGAAGTCGCTATCGAACTCGCGCGGGGGCGTTCGCGACCCGAGATCGCAACCCAGTTTGGGGTATCGGTGAATACCATCGCCACCATTGGCAAGCGGATCTACGCAAAGTTGGGCGTGAATCGCCGCGCAGAATTGGCCGCACGCGTGAGCAGCACCGCCAGTTAGGGCGCTGAACAAGGAAATTTCCCTTGCTTCATTCCGCGATACGCGCCCGTCGACTCCGGCGATGATTTCCTCGCCTAGCGGACCCGCTGAGTACGCTGCAATGATGGCAAAGGCGAAGTCAGAACCAGGTCCGATTCTTGATATTCAAGACGCCCGCGTCGCCGAGATATTGGGGGCTCCATTCAACTGCTCCGTCTGGGAATTGGCGCGCCGCTGTAAGTCCCCCGCGTCACTCGCGGAGATCGCAGCACTCTTGCGTGTCGATGCCGCATCCGTGCGACTCGCACTCGACGAACTTGAATCCATCGGGCTCATTGCACGCCTTCCCGCGGGGCGCAAGAATCGGAACGCCACGTACCGCACTACACGCGATGAACTCGTCATTGAATACGGCCCATCCGATGCGAAAGACCATCGCATCGTGACGGCCATGAAGAAGCGGTTTCAGGAGCACTCAAACAAGATCATGGACGCGGCCAGGCTGCCCCTCAACGCGCAGCGAAATGACGAGTGGACATTTCAGCACTTCGGACCCGCGCGACTGAGCCCGGGAGAGATGAAAGAGTTCCAGTCGATGATCCGCGGCGTCCGCGACTTCCTTGATGGAGTGTCGACGCGCACCAAAATTACTGATGTCACTGAAATCCAGGACTGCAATGTTCAGGTAGGGATTGAGGTTTTCCCGATCCGGGTACCCGTGGCTCCCGTGCCGAGGGTGATCTTCATTGACCGCGCGAGGGATGGCAAGGCCGTCGCCATGATCCGCAAGTCGCGTGTGAGCAATCTCTCACCACGAGAGCGCGAAATTGCTTACGAACTCATCAGTGGCAAAACGCGGCCGGAGATTGCCAAGCAACTGGGCATTTCCGTCAACACCATTGCAACCATCAGCAAACGAATCTACGCCAAATTGGGCGTCCGCCGGCGGGCAGAGTTAGGCGCCAAATTGCGCGGCATGTTGCGATAGGAATGTTCCCGCCCACAACCGCGCGTGGTGTCCTATCCTGCGCGACATGCTCATTGCACTCCTTGCGACTGCCGCGCTTGCCATCCCACCCGCCACTCGGACTTCGCCCACCACCGATGATTACGGTGGTACCAAGGTCACTGACGACTACCGCTGGCTTGAGACCTTAGAAAAGGACTCGCCAGAGGTGAAGACATGGACTGATGCGCAACTCCAGAATCTGCGCTCCACGCTTGACCCGTTGCGCTGCCGCGAGGAGTTGACCGTCAAACTCACTCCGTTGATGCAGATCACTTCGTGGAGCGTCCCAATCATTCGCGGCCCTGGCTACTTCTACACGCAGCGCGACGGCAGGATGAACCAACCTGCGGTCTATGTTCGCACTGGCGGTGCCAACCTCGGCGGCGCCAAGGTGATCGACATGAACGTGGTTGATCCATCCGGTCTCACATCCATCGACTGGTGGATGCCTTCATGGCAAGGATCAAAGTTCGCTTACGGCTCTAGTAAGGCTGGCGACGAGATGAGTGTCCTAAAGGTCATGCGTACCGATACCAAGGAGCATTACGCCGACGAAATTCCCGGCAAGGTCTCCTTCGGAGGCTGGAACAACTGGGGTGATGCGTTCATCTACAGCAAGCTCACCGACCCCAAGGATCCCTACAGCCGCATCGTCTCCTATCACAAGCTTGGTGAGCCAGTAGAGAAGGATCCTGTGATCCTTAAGCAGACAAACCCCTCAGAGGTGCCGTTTGGTCAACTCATGAGCGAAGACCGCTGGATGGTGTTGGGCATGAGCCGCGGCTGGACGGAGAATGATCTTTGGGTTGGCAAGTTCGATGAACTCAAGAATGGCAAGGACACCAAGATTGCCATCGCCGTTGGACGCGGTGCGCAGTTCAGTCCGGTGGAGATCGTTGATGACACCCTGTATATGACCACCACACTTGGTGCGCCGAATTCACGTTTGGTGGCGGTTGACATTCGGAATCCAGCGGAATCCAACTGGAAGACGATCATCGCCGAACGCCCCGATGCTGTCATGAGTCAGGTTGACTTTGGTAAAGATGAAATCGTAGTGGTGTGGCAGAAGGATGCGCACGACACGGTGAGCACATACAAGTATGACGGCAAGCCAGTGGCTGAAATTCCCGTGCCCGGCGTGGGCAGCGTGACGGTGGCGTGTGACCGCAAGCACACGGAAATGTTCTTCTCGTTTGCTAGTTACAACAGTCCGCGCACCATCTATCGCTGCGACATCTTCTGGAAGCCATACAAGCCAGCCATCTGGGCGACCCCGGAACTTGATGTGAAGCTCAATGACATTGCTGTTACGCAGATTCGTGCAAAGAGCAAGGACGGCACAGAGATTCCTGCATTCGTTGTGATGAAGCAGGGAACCAAGATGGACGGCAACAATCCAGCTGTGCTTTATGGCTACGGTGGATTTGACGTGTCGCTCACTCCGGAGTTCATTCCAACCATCGTGCCATTCCTTGAGCGTGGCGGCATCTACATTGTGGCCAACCTGCGCGGCGGCGGTGAGTTCGGCGATGCCTGGCACAAGGCTGGCATGCTTCAGAACAAGCAGAATGTCTTTGATGACCTCTATGCGGTCGCAGAGAAACTCATTGCAGACAAGTACACGTCGCCCGCACACCTAGCAGTCATGGGCGGTTCCAACGGTGGATTGCTGACGGCCACCGCCGTCACGCAACGGCCGGAACTTTGGTCGGCGGCGATTAGCGCCGTTCCGCTCTGCGACATGCTGCGCTACCAGGACTTCTTGCTCGCCAAGTATTGGGTGCCGGAATATGGCGCTAGTAGCGATGCAAATGCATTTAAGTGGCTCAATGCATACTCGCCGTATCAAAATGCAAAGAAGGGGACCAAGTACCCAGCCGTTCTCTTCACTGCCGGCGAGAACGACAGCCGCGTTCATCCACTGCATGCCCGCAAGATGGCTGCACTGCTACAAGCGAATACGGGAAGTGACACGGCTGCTGAGCCCATCCTTCTCTATATCGATCGCGAGGCTGGACACGGCGCAGGTAAGCCACTCGAAGCCCGCGTTCGTGAGGCTGTTGACCAGTGGTCGTTCCTCATGTGGCAAACCGGCGCGTGCAATTGATTTCACCCGCTCCTGTACGAATCGGTGCGCTCGCCTCGGGGGGCGGGCGCACCGTTGTCAATATTGCTGATGCATGTACGCGCGGTGACATTCCGGCAACGGTTGCGGTGTGCATCGTGACGCGCGCTGATCAAGGTGCTGCAGAGCGCTGCAGAGCGCATGGCATTCCCGTGGAGGTAGTCGCCACGGAACCAGCAGAGACATTTGATGACCGTGTCGATGCGGCCCTGCGCGCACACGGCGTGAACTTTGTCTGCCTTGCGGGGTATCTGCGCCGATTCCGGGTGGACGCGTGGCTTGATCGCGCACTCAACATTCACCCCGCGCTGCTGCCGGACTTTGGCGGACAGGGCATGTACGGGGACCGAGTGCATCGCGCGGTCTTGGCGGCGGGTTGTGCGGAATCTGGCTGCACGGTGCACTGGGTAGACGCGGCCTACGACCATGGCAGGCACGTGATCCAACGGCGCTGCCCGGTGTTGCCAGCGGACACGGCTGAGACCTTGGCAGCCCGGGTCTTTGCGGAGGAGTGCCAGGCGTATCCAGAGGCGCTGCGGCAGGTGTTAGCCGCTAGTTAACGGCCGATCCGAAACAATTAAGTTGCGAAAGCGCAAACGAACACTGGGAATGTGCCCGGGGTGGCTCTACCATTTTCATAGGAATGCGCCGCTTCACCGCCGCCATTGCGATCATGGTGCTCGCTGGAAGGACCTCTGCACAGAGCTCTTCGCCAGTAGCGCCAGGCATCTCGGATCGACCGCCCCCCACCGCGCCCGCGGGACCGGGGCGGAAGGGATTAGCAGGTACACCGGGAGGTGGATCTGTTCCTGGTCTACCGCCCGCGGTGACGGCGCCGAAGCCACGGAGCGATCCACGAGCACGTCGCCAGCAAGATGAGTGGCGCCGCGAGCACCCCGGTGACACCTACCACTACTCAGAAGACGCCGCGCATCGCATGGTGTTTGCAAGTTGTCTTGATGCTGCTAGCCAAGCGGACATGCAGCAGATGCTTGCCGCGCAGATTGATCAACAGGCTGCGACGCTCTTTGATGCACCGCCCGACACCGAGATCTTTGTGGCGATTGCCACGCCTGCAGACATCAAAAAAATATTCGCAGACAGTCCAACAAGCGCGGGAATGTACGAGCATCCACGGCGGCGAATCGTCACTGGCGATATCGGCACTGTGCTGCGTCACGAATACACGCACGCCATGCACTTCGGACACATGGAGCGGCTTGGTCAGCCGCATGTGATGTGGGTGCAGGAAGGTCTTGCTTCGCTGTATGAGGTCTATGAACTCTCGCCGGATACGGCCATTCGGTTCGTTCCAACCGAGCGGCACAATCAGGCGCGAAAGATTGCAGCAAATAAGCGGTCAGTGTCGCTTGCACAGGTCGTGGCAATGAATCCAGATGAATTCATGGCCAAGAGCCAATCGCTCTACCCAGTGGTGCGCTCTGTCTTTGAATACATGGCTGATCAGGGGAAATTACGCGCTTGGTACAAGCGCTATGTCGATACCTTCGCGCAAGATCGGACGGGGCGTCGTGCGATCGAGGACATCTTCGGAACCACCATCGACGAGTTTGAAACCAACTGGC
>JBIKQN010000266.1:0-3413 GCA_044349615.1 Phycisphaerales bacterium | reverse complement strand
GTAAGGCGATTGCGAGCCAGTACGAAGGCCGGCTGTGATCAAACGCCACCTAGCACGCACTCGCCAAAGCCAGTCGTAACACCCCAAATACAACGCAATTGACGGCAGTCAGCACACAACGCCCATATGACCGGCAACCAGAAGCGCCCAGTCCGGTATCACGCGCGTGCCAACATTTGCTTACGAGGCTCGTGATTCCGTTGGTGTTCGTGTCGCTGGCACGATAGATGCTGCGTCAGAAATGGCCGCGTTGGCCGATTTGCAATCGCGCGGTTTGGCGCCCATGAAAGTGGCCGAGCGCCGCGCGGCACGTGCTCGCGGGGTTGGCGCGCGTGCCCTCGCTAATTCGTATCGTCAACTTGGTGACTTGCTGCGCGCTGGTGTTCCGCTCTTGCGCTCATTGCGACTGCTCGGTCGTGGGAAGTCAAACATTCGTCTTGCAGCAACTTGGCAATCGATCGCCGATGCGGTGCAAGATGGTGAGCGCCTCGCAGAGGCGATGGCTCGCTATCCAGGCGTCTTCCCGGATGTTCAGGTGGCGATGGTGCGCGCAGGAGAGCGTGGTGGCTTTCTTGAAGATGTCTTTGCGCGCCTCGCGATATTCATTGAGAATCAAGCGGAGATGCGTAGCAAAGTTGTTGGCAATCTGATCTATCCAGTGATCTTGCTCACTGTCGGCTTCGGCATCGTGATCGCTGCGCTGATCTTCTTTGTTCCAAAGTTCAAGAAGTTCCATGTCAAGGGTGAGCTCCCAATCGCAACGCGATTTCTTATGGGCGTCAGCGATGTGTTAGTGGAGCGTTGGCCATGGTTGTTGTTGGGCGTGGCACTCGTCGCCGTGGCAGGATGGTGGGCTTGGCACCGACCAGCATTGCAGCGCCGCCTACGTGACGCGGAACTGCGGATTCCCCAATATGGCGCTCTCGTACGTGCCATCTGTGTTGCGCGCTTCACGCGCGTGCTGGGAACGCTCCTTGCCAATGGAATTCCAGTGATTCAAGCGATGACGATCGCGCGCGATGCGGCTGGACATCCGCGCCTTGCAGAAAGTGTGGAACGCGCCACCGAAGCCGTTCGAAGTGGCGAACAACTGGCGCAGCCACTTGCCGATAGTGGGTTTTTCGAGCCAGATGTGGTGGAAATGATTTCCGTTGGCGAGAGTGCAAACAATCTCCCCGCCGTTCTTGGTGGTGTTGCAGATACCTTGGAGAAGCGTGTCGATCGTACGCTTGGAATCGCAGTGAAATTGATGGAACCAGCGCTGCTGCTCTTCTTGGCCGCCGTGGTGCTCTCCATATTCTTGGCGCTTGTATTGCCGATGTTGCAACTTGGAGGCCAGGCGTAGGATTCGGGCCATGTCGATTCACAGTAGCCAGCCGCCCGTACAACATGCTCAATCAAGTGCTCCAAGTCATAAGGCTGGCTTTTGGACCGGCTTTGGTGTGGGTTGTGCAGTCTCGCTGGTTGGCGCGTTGATCATCGGTGCGATTGCAGTCATTCTTGCGATGGCGGCGGGACTGGTCGACGCGCGCGACCAAGCACGCGAGGCACTGGCCGCAAGCCAATCAACACAGAGTGGTCCCGGCCCAACGATTGAAGTCGAGGTGACTGAAGCACCAACGCCTCCACCTGGAAACGCTGCGGCGCCTCCTATGGATGACGAGCAAGCGATGAGTATCGAAGAGCTCGCCATCGACTCCGCCCTCGACAATCAGGATTACGACACTGCAGAGAAAGTAGCGCGTGAGTTGGTTGCACGTAACCCAGGCGATCCATCGGCCCGTGCACTGCTGCAAGGGGTGCGTATTGAGCGCGCCGTGGCTGCCGGTGACATCTCATCTGCTGACGCGCTCTTCAGTGAGGCCCGCGAAATGGCAATGGAGATTGAGCCGTCCACGGCGCTCGGCGTGGCGGAACTCTGGATCGTTGAGGGTGAACCAGCGCGGGGCTTGGTTATCGCCGACGCGGTCTTGAAGGCCACAACTGGCAACACTGAATTCGACCGGTATGCCCGAGGTGCGGCACTCCTTATTCGCGGACTTGCCAAATCGGAGCTAGGGGACCCCCAAGCTGGAGCAAGCGATGTGCAAGCGGCCATAGAGCTAGCCCCTGACGAGGAAACTGCGGCCGAGTGGCAGGACTTCTTGGACGAGATTCGGGCGAAATCCCGCTAGTTTCTGCCCTTTACCGCTTTGTCGCAACCACTTATCCGCTTCCCGGTAAAAACACCGAGCAGGAGATCCACACGATGCGAACCACTTCAAACCGCCATAACACGCGCCGCGCGTTCACCATCCTTGAACTGCTGATTGTGATCGGCATTCTTTTGGCCCTCGGCGGGATCGTCCTTTACAACCTGAGCGGCCAGTCCGACAAGGCATATGAAGGCACGCAGACCGTGCAGATGCAGGCGATCAAGAAGGCGATCATGATGTTCAAGAACGACGTCAAGCGCCTTCCGACTCAGGAAGAGGGCGTGGTTGTGTTGTGGGACAAGTCCGCGCTTGATGACGATGCGGCTGGCCGTTGGGCGGGACCATATCTAGAGTCGGCGGTACCAAAGGACATGTGGGGACATGAGTGGGTCTATGTCTTCCCTGCGGAAGGTGTAGCGGTCGGCTTTGACATTGTGTCGATTGGACCCGATGGACAAGAAGGATCCGAGGACGACATCTCCCTTGCCAATGGAAAGGGCAACGCGGACGCTGACTTCGGCGACTTTGGAAGCGGCTCCTCATCTGGCGGCGGCACCGCGCCAACGCGGTGAATCCCATGCGCGCGCGACGCGCATTTACATTGATCGAACTGCTGATTGTGATCGGCGTGCTCGTGGCATTGTCTGCCATCGTGTTGCCGTACGGATCTCAGTTGCTTGAGAGCCAATCATTTGAGCGAACGGTCGATGACACCATTTCGCAAGCGATGTCTGCTCGGGCGTGGGCTCAGCGTGAGGGTGCAGTTGTTGAATTGGTAGTTACAACCGAAGGCACGCGCATGGAGGTTCGCGCTGTTGACCTACTGCAGCAAGCCGAAGACGGCACCGACGGTGCAGCGGGTGCAGATGGCATGGAATCGGCATTGCGTGGAACCCGAAAGGCTCAGCGACTGAAGACGGAAATGGAGCGTCGTGTTGCGGATGTGGCCACGCGCTCGGGTGGCAACGCCAGTGCTTCCATGGGCGATGGCGCCTTGGGTGGTGATGGCGGCTTTGATCAAATCATCCAGGAATCGTGGGCATCGCGCAGTCTTGACATTGGAATGCACGCAGGAACCGAAGCACCCCTGAATGCAGACGAGCGATCAGAGTTCTCCACTGCAGTTGGTGATGAACGGATTGCATTGTTCCTTCCGGACGGAAGCGCAGCAGCGGTTCGCGAGTTGTGGATTTCCGCTGGCGCGCGCGCAGTGCGGAT
>JBIKQN010000265.1:0-3417 GCA_044349615.1 Phycisphaerales bacterium | reverse complement strand
TGAGCTGCGAGAAGGGTGGCAAGTTCCGCGCCGGTGTAGCCCGGTGCGCCGACAATGACAATACGGATGCTGTCAGCCATGGGACGAATCCTTGCCTTTAACTTAGGCGGCAGAGCGAGCGAGTCGCTCAATGGTGCGTGCGAGGGATGCGGCCGCGTCAGTGTCCTTGGCAGCCACAAAGATGGTGTCATCCCCGGCAATAGTGCCGAGGGTTCCGGGAAGCCCGGCACGATCAAGTTCAATCGCCAACGAATTTGCATGACCGCTCGGAGTCTTGAGAACCACCAAAGTGCCACCGCGCGTGACGGAGATCAGATGCTGCCGAAGAGCCGCGCCAAGGGCGGCTTCGCGCCCCTCAATAGGTAGGGCAGGCGCAGTGCCTGGCAACATATAGCCGTTTGAGCCCTTCACGAGTCCCATCTCCGTGAGGTCACGGGACAGCGTTGCCTGAGTAACGACGATCCCCTCGCGACGCTTAAGAAGCGACGCAAGTTCTTGTTGGCTCCATACCTGAGTGCTGCTGATGAGGGCAACAATTCGGGCACGACGCTGAACGGGACTGGCTGCAGTAACTGTCACGTGCATGAATATACACGCCAATGCATGATTATGCAACCCCCACGCAAAATAAATAGGTGCCGTCCACCACTGTCCCCATTTTCTGCGGGAAGTGAGTGGGGTATTACACGGCATCCTCCGTTGCGCGGTGAAGTGAGTGGTGTGTTCCACCGCACCCTCCGTTGCGCGCGGGACCCTCGGACGCGGACGGCTGCGCTCCACCAGGTTCCGCTTAGCCTCGACCGAAACTGTTCGTCCGGTTAGCACCCGAGACTCGTACGTCTAGCTGCCGTACTTCTCAGTTTCAGACGCCGCTTACCGAGGATCCCGTGCTCACTGCGGTTGCTAGCACTCAGACGGTCAGTGCACGCACGCTCTGGAACAAGCTAACTGGCCGCACTCGCCGGAGAGGACAGGGCCGCGCTCAGCGGCCGTCCTCGTAAGGCGATTGCGAGCCAGTAAGTAGGCCAGCTGTGCGCAAACGCCCACCTGGCACGCACTCGCCGGAGAGGACAAAGCCGCGCTCAGCGGCTGTCCTCGTAAGGCGATTGCGGGCCAGTACAAGGGTCAAGGGTGTTCGCACACAAATGCCACCTAGCCCGCACTCTCCAGATTGAATCATGCCGCCTCGAACAGGCGGCAATCTAGGCGCGATCAACTCGTGAAGCGGATGTCCTGAACCACAAGCTGTACACGCCGCACTCCACGATAAACCTCAATGCTCGGCCGTACAATGAGGTCAATCGGCACGCCCTGACGCACAAAGTTCGCCCGGTCCACCGCGCTCCACCAGATGCAGCGCGAACCCCCCGGCAAGAAAAACTCCAAGTGATTCCGTGCCGAACCAAAGAGCGTCGGCGGCGATACCGGCCTGACATTACGGATGAGAAATGCTGGCTCTGGATTGCCACGGCCAAACGGTCGCAGAATTTCCAGTGGCTTCAGCTCAGCCGCCGTCATTTCCTGAGGTTCTGCTTCAGCGTCATAGCGACGGATTGGACCAACCGGTACACCGACTGCCAGCGCTGCGCACTCTGCACTCACTCGACGCGCAAACTCAGAAACATCCTCAGCGCGGACCGTCAGGCCCAACGCAAACGCGTGACCTCCACCACGAATCATCAAGTCAGAGGCAACTCGCTTAACGACAGCCAAGATGTCTACCCCGTCAACACTGCGTCCACTGCCTTTCGCCGTTCCGTCTGCACGGAGCGCCATAAGAATTGCAGGCTTCCCGTGCCGTTCGGCGATCTTGGCAGCCACAATTCCAACGACACCTTCGTGCCAACGCTCGTCCGCAAGGACAATCGCGCCGCCATCGGCAATTGACTGATCGGCATCAATGCGAGCACACGCTTGCTCAAAATAAAGACGATCCATCTTCCGTCGTTGTTCATTCAGGTCGGCCAGCGTCTTCACGATGGCACGCGCACGGGCTGGATCGTCGGTGATCAACAGCTCCACTGCTTCCTTGGCATGCCCAAGCCTGCCAACCGCATTCAACCGCGGCCCCAGTCGGAAGCCAACATCAGACGCATCGACACGTCGACCCTTTTCAATCGCTGCATCGTCAAGAAGTGCACGCAATCCTGCTACTTCAACTGATTGAATAGTCGCCAATCCACGAGCCACGAAGACACGGTTCTCATCAACGAGAGGCACCACATCTGCAATCGAGCCCACTGCAACCATTGGAATGCACGCCATGAGCGCGTCCTTCAGTACAGACGCAACATTCTCACCGCCGCACCACAACCGTGCGAACTCCGATGCAACCTTAAAGGCAACCGCCGCACCACACAAATCAACAAACGGCGCAGCTTCGCGCCCTGGCAATGACGGATGCGCAATCGCAACCGCCTCCGCGACACATCCAGCGTCGACATGATGGTGATCTGTGATCAGCAACTCAAGACCCAACTCACGCGCGTGCCGCGATGGACCAAGCGCTGAAACTCCGCAGTCCACCGTGACGACGGTTTCCACGCCATCAGCCGCTAGCGTCGCAAGCGCGTTGTCATTGAGGCCGTAGCCCTCGTCAATACGGTCGGGCACATAGAAGCAGAGATTGGCGTCAGCACGGGCAGCCTTGATCACGCGCCACATGATGGCTGTTGCGGTAATGCCGTCTGCGTCGTAGTCCCCGTAAATCGCCACACGCCGACCAGCGCGTACTGCCGATTCCAAACGCTCGGCCACCGCAGTGGCACCAGGCAGCAAACGAGGCTGGTGCAGCAGGTTGGCCCGCGGGGCATGTAGCAACTCGCGACCACGAGCATCCATTGGATATTCGCGCGCGGCCATCACCCGGTCAAGCAGGCTTCCAGACTGGTCCTTTTCGGCCCCTAACCAACGGCTCTCGATCGCTGTCATAGTCGCAGAGTATCGGGTTCGGCTGTACGCTGAGCCTCCATATGGATCGATACAAGACCATCCTCCTCTTCGGAGCGCCCGGCGTCGGCAAGGGAACGCAAGGAAAGATTCTGGGGCATATCCCTGGCTTCTATCACTTGGCTTGCGGCGATGTGTTTCGCTCGCTCGACATGACTAGCCCTCTCGGCAAAAAGTTCTTGGAGTGCAGCTCCAAGGGTGAATTGGTTCCGGATGAACTCACCATCGCTATGTGGAAGCAGAACATCCATGCGCAGACCATCCTGAGCATCTACAAGCCCCAACAGGATTTACTGGTGCTTGATGGGATTCCGCGCAGCATCGGGCAGGCGGTGGCGCTCGACCCGTACCTTGAGGTACTGAATGTCATCCATCTCGTCTGCCGCGATATCGATGCCATGATCATGCGCATGCGACGTCGTGCACTGAAAGAGAACCGCCTTGATGACGCGGACGAGAAAGTCATTC
>JBIKQN010000407.1:0-2510 GCA_044349615.1 Phycisphaerales bacterium | reverse complement strand
CGCCTTTGGTGTGCAGTGTTCGCTTAGCAGTCGGCTCTTTGCTTCATATCTACGGCGACCATGGTCGTTCCATTTGCAGCACAACTCCGCAGCGCTGGTTCAATCGGTCATGACTGAGGTAGACCAGTTTGCATTCGGCGTAGTTGTCTATTCACTCGGATTTGTGTCGGAGGCATTCGTTGTGTGTGCGCTTGGTGCGCTGTTGTTGGCGATTGAACCAGTGGGCGGCCTGGTAGTGATCTTCGTACTTGCAGTGATTGGATACGGATTCCATCGCGTCACCGATGCTAAGGCGAATGGATTAGCCAACGGGCGGCGGAAGCGTGATCGTCAGCGATTGCAGGTGCTGCAGCAGGGATTCGGAGGCGTCAAGGAAGCGCTGCTATTGAAGCGTGAGGGTGAGTTCATTCGGCAGTTTTCAGCCGCCAGTGAGCAGAGTGCGCGCATCGGTCGGATGGTGCAGACGCTCAGGGATCTGCCTCGGCTGTGGATTGAACTACTCGCTGTTGCTGGCTTGACGATCTTGGTAGTGGTGATGGTGGTCCGTGGGCGATCAGCAGAATCAATTGTTCCGGTGATTGGCCTCTTTGCTGTGGCAGTGTTCCGTCTTGTTCCATCAGCCAGTCGCATGTTGACGGCCGTGCACGCCATAGGACTGGGCCTATTGTCAGTTCGATCCCTTAGCCAGGATTTGAGCGCGGAGAACAATTCGGTAGTGGTGGCCACAGAGCAGGGGCCATCTCATTGGGGCGATGTCCAAGTGAGCGGTCTGAACTTTGCATATGGATCGCAGCTTGCTCCTGTGCTTCAGGGGGTATCTCTGACGATTTCGCGCGGTGAAACTGTCGGTCTGATTGGCGCCAGTGGATCCGGCAAGAGCACGCTCGTGGATGTTCTTCTGGGTCTCCTTACGCCAGCTACTGGTCGAGTACTCGTGGGTGGTGTTGACATTGCCACATGCAGGGATTGGTGGCAGCGGCAGATTGGATACGTACCGCAGGCGATTTACTTACTCGACGATAGTCTCAGGCGTAATGTGGCCTTCGGCATTGCCGAGGAACACATCAATGATGAAGCGGTGAGCAGGGCAATTACATTGGCTCATCTTGACGACTTTGTTGCTTCGTTACCCAAGGGACTCGCAACGGTTGTTGGCGAACGCGGCGTGCGAATTTCCGGTGGCCAGCGTCAGCGGATCGGAATTGCGCGCGCCCTGTACCACAATCCTGAAGTGTTGGTCCTTGATGAAGCGACGAGTGCACTAGATGGTGACACGGAGGAAACCGTCATGGAGGCCATTGATGCGCTTCACGGCAGGAAGACAATCGTGGTCATCGCGCACCGAACTGCTACGGTTGCGCGCTGTGATCGGGTGCTGCGCATTGATGGCGGGATGGTTCGGGAGGATGTTCCTCACCGTGATCACTCCGGTCATTGACCATCGAATGGTTCTTCTGGATCGCTCATGACCGGTCTTCCCGTGCGATGGCAGACACGGTGTCGCGTACGCCATCCATCCATTCTGGGCAGGTGATCCCAATCGTCTCCTCAAGCAATCCAACGGAGAGGCGCGAATTGAGCGGGCGTTGTGCCGCTGTCGTACGGCTACTCGAAAGCACAGCCGTGATGGCATCTGGATTGATGCGCACTTGCATCCCCGCTTCTATTGCTAGCGAAACAGCTGATTGTGCAACCTCATGCCATGATGCACTGCCCCTCGGTACGGCGTGGAGTACACGCGGTGTTTCGCCTTTGCTATTCAGTGAACTGCTGCACAGCATGGATGCAACGCGAGCGAGCCAAGGCGCTGATGTTGGCGCTCCGTGTTGATCACTGACCACGGAGAGTGCGTCGCGTTCTTGCGCGAACAGCAGAATGGTTCGTATGAAATTCTTGCCTCGTGGTGAGTGCAACCAACTGGTACGAACAATGTTCAGTTTGCAACCGGAGTCCAGTGCTTGGCGTTCGCCTTCTAACTTGCTCCGTCCATATACATTCAGTGGTGCAGTGGTATCGGTTTCGCAGTGTGGTGTAGTTCCGGATCCGGCAAAGACATAGTCAGTAGAGAAATGCATGAAATGCACACCATGCGTGGCACATGCCTGCGCGATTTCGCCAACGGCGTCACCATTCATTCGTTGTGCAAGTTCGGGCTCTGATTCAGCACGATCCACATTTGTATAGGCGGCAGCATTCACAACTAGAAGCGGCCTCGTGCGGCGGATCGCATCAGCCGCTGCACGTGGGATGCAGAGATCGACCTGCGCCCGGGAGAGCGGCGTCACCTGCGCGATTGCCCGAAGTGACACCGCGAGCTCTCGCCCAAGTTGTCCTTCAGCACCAAAGAGCAGGATGCTCATTGGCTGTAGTGGGTCCTGACCCACGATCGATATTCGCCGCTGCGCACTCGATCAAGCCACGGTCCGTTATCGAGGTACCAGCGGACGGCATCCTTCAGCCCGTCAGTCAGACCGTAGGCGGGCGTCCAGCCAAGTTCATTACGGATTCTT
>JBIKQN010000264.1:0-3431 GCA_044349615.1 Phycisphaerales bacterium | reverse complement strand
TTGTGGGAACATTTACTCGCGGCTACCTACTTCTGCGCGAAGCATGCGATGGTCAGCCGACAGACGCTGTCTGGCCGTTTGAAACGCCGCTTGATGTCTCAGAAGTACCGGCCGCCGCGCGCCACAGCACATGAACGTTCTTCGGGATCGCATAGCTCGACGTGCTGCAGCATTGCTGGCTGGTGGCGTGGAGCCAGACATCCATCATGCCATCAAGCAGGCTGCGTTCACCCTTGGCTTTTCCCGTGGCGCGCCCATTCCATCAGAAGCAGAGGTACGAAAGCATCTGCAAGGCATGGCGCAGGAGGCACTGGGGGATGCGGACTATCGTGATCAGGTGCAGGGCACATTGGCGCTTGCCGCCGAGATCATGGATCTTCTTGAGCGCGGATTTTCTGGTCTCACGCTGCTTGCAGGGCGGGGTGCCCGTGGTCACTTCGATGGCGGTGCCGAGATTCACATTCGCCTGTACGCCCGCGCAGAACTTTCCGAGATTGCACAATTACTGGTTGATCTTGGGTTCGAAGAGCCATCCTTTGAAACCGTCGACACCACACACGGGCGAGCCAATCGCTTGCGCACCACCATGGACGGCGTCACGCTCGTAGTGGTTCGATGCCTGCCAGAGTGGTGGAGCGACCACCAGAATGACCTCGTCACTGGTCGGCCAACAGCCACTCGAACGCTCACATCATTGCGTCACGATGGTCTAGGTGAATAACAAGCGATAGCCGACGGCAGTCTTTAGCTCAGTCCGCCCTTGAGATCGCGGGCTCCTGCAAACTTCGCACGCAACTTGCGCATGGCTGGATCATCAGCACGCGCTGGCAGGGCGGCACGCTCATCGCGCTTCTCGCCTGGTCGACCTGGTCGGCTTGGAGCAGCTGGCATTTCTGGTCGTTCAAGCAGGGCTTTGCGACTCAGCGAAATGCGCTTGCGGTCCATGTCAACGGAAAGCACCTTCACCTGAAGGATCTCGCCAACGGAGAGAACCTGGGCAGGCGTATCAATGCGCTGGTGAGCCACTTCACTCACGTGAATGAGGCCTTCAACTCCTGGGGCGATTTCAACAAAGGCACCAAAGTCCATGAGTTTGGTCACTCGACCGGTGACTGAGCCTCCCGCTTCAATCTCGCCGAGCGCGTTCAGCGTCGGGTCGGACATCGTTTGCTTCAAACCAAGTGCGATCTTCATCGGCTTGGCATCGCGATCGATGCGCAACACCTTCACCTGCACTACTTGGCCTGCCTTCAACACCTCGGAGGGATCCTTGATCCGCTCATGCGAGATATCGCCAACATGGATCAGCCCGTCAACGCCGCCGATGTCTGCAAAGGCGCCGTATTGCTGAATGCTGGTAATGGTGGCTGTACGGGTTTGTCCAACCTCCACCTCTGCGAGCACTTGATCGCGCATGCGGGCGCGCTCTTCAAGGAGCACAGCCTTGCGACTAAGGACCATCCGACCCTTTTCTCGGCGCAATTCGATGATTTTGCATGGGAACTTCTCGCCCAAGAACACCGAAATGTCCTCAATGTGACGGATGTCCACTTGCCCGGCGGGCATGAATGCCTTGTGGTGCGAAACCTCCATGTCGAGGCCGCCCTTATTCATGCCAACGCATCGGGCTTCCACGATCATGCCCGCAGACAAGCTGTTCAGTTCACCCTTGTGGGTTGCTCCCGGACGGCTGACCACCCAGAGGCCCTCAAAGGGGTCAAAGCGCTCCTCAAAGAATTCGTACTTTTCTCCAGCCTTTGGCTCTGCCTCGAACTGAGCAACCGGGCATACGCCTTGGCGCTTGGCGTCGAACTCAATGAAGACCTCGCCATCGTGGACGCGGAAGACCGTACCCATGCGCAGTTGACGCTCGCCATTGACTTGCGCGCCGCGGTGTGCGGTGGAGCGATCATCCACCATGTCTTCCAGGCGCATATCACCCAATGCATCCTCAATTTCCCGCATCAATTCAGCATCAGCAGAGATGCGTTCTGGCGAGCCAGACGGAGAAAGCGCGGGAGTTGACGGAGTGTTATCCATGGGGTTCATTGGGTTCGTCTGGTCCATTTGAGGGGCCTGCGGAGGAAAGGCGCGTGGCGAAGCGCGGGTCGATGCCGGAGAACCCTTGAGAGTACCCGATCTTGGTCAGCAACCTATAGAGGCACTCATCCGAATCATCTCCCGGCGGGTCTCCTCGGTTGGTTCCCGGTCGGTCTGGGACAGGATCGTCCGACCCGGTATTATCGCAGGGCTTTCTCCTGTGCCCCCGACCTCCGGCGGGCAGGGTGAAAGGCGTCACTGGTCACCGCAGGTTAGGAGCCACTCGTTACATGGCAAAGGCAAAGGCAGCATGGGGTATTGAGGTTGGAAGCGCCGCCATTAAGGCGGTCCGCCTTGATCGCGACGGAAACGAAGTCCGCGTTGCGGACTTCGTGGTCATCCCGCACCCAAAGGTTCTCACCACGCCTGATCTAAACATTGAGGAAATGCTTCGCATCTCCTTGGGCTCCTTTATGCAGCAGAAGTCCGTGGAGGGCGTCGTTGTCATGATGGGGGTGCCCGGCAATGACGGTCTTGCCCGCTTCGCCAAACTTCCGCCCATTCCAAAGAAGGCAGTGCCGCAGACGGTTCTCTTTGAGGCCAAACAGCAAATCCCGTTCCCTCTTGAAGAGGTTGAGTGGGACTATCACCTCTTTGCGAGCGACGATTCCCCTGAGTATGAAGTGGGAATTTTCGCAATTCTTAAGGAGAAAATCGCACAACGTCTCAGTCTGTACAAGGAACTGGGCATTCGTCCTGCTGGCATGACCATGGGGCCGATCGCCGTCTACAACGCCATGGTCTATGACCGTGAGCTTGACCAAAGCGGCAAGCCAGTCATTGCGTTCCTTGACATCGGAACGCGCGCCAGTGATCTCGTGGTGATCGAAGACGGCCGGTGCTGGATTCGCACATTCCCGATTGGTGGACATCATTTCACCGAGGCGATCGCATCCGCATTCAGCGTTCCCTACGGCAAGGCCGATCGTCTAAAGGCCGAAGCCGCAACACACAAGTACGCCAAGCAATTGATGCACGCGATGCGGCCAGTCTTTGATGACTTGCTGCAAGAAGTTCAGCGATCCATGGGTCACTATCAATCCCTGCACCCGGATAAGCCCGTGTCGCAGGTTGTTGGTCTTGGAAGCACATTCCGCATTCCCGGCCTCCGCAAGTTCCTGAGCGACCAGCTTGGAGTGGAGATTCGGCGACTTGAGGAGTTTGAGAAGATCAAGGTTGAGGGCAGCGCCGCGAGCGACTTTGCAGCCAATGCCATGAACCTCTCCACTGCAGTCGGTTTGGCGCTGCAAGGGCTTGGATTGACGAAGATTTCCATCAATCTGTCCCCAGTTGGAAGTCTTCGCGAGCAGGTCTGGGGCCGCAAGAACAAG
>JBIKQN010000263.1:0-3435 GCA_044349615.1 Phycisphaerales bacterium | reverse complement strand
CCGCACGGCCGAACGTGCAGCCGTTCCGCTACGCTGCGCGGTCTCAGAGGTAATCCATGCAGAATCGATTCGGAATCAAAGACTTCGTGTTTCTGGTTGTGCTCCTTGCAACGCTCGGAAGCGTTTGGCTTTCAATGGTGCAGAAGACGCGGATGGAAGTCGCCCAACAGGGCATGTCCGCGAAGCTCGCGGATATTGAGCAGCAGGTGGCGCAGGTCAACCGCAAGCTGGAGTCCGGCGCTGGCGTTGCGCGCGGCGCGACGGCGGCATCGGCGGCATCGGCGGCCGTTACCACTGACCAGACGTGGGCGCGTCCGGGTGTCAAGGTAGAGCACTGGGCCGTGCCGCATTGCGCTATTGATCCGACCACCATTCCCGGTTTCGGCACGGGTGGCGAGTTCACCGAGTTGTTTGAGGCGCAGCCGGCCAAGTTGACGCCGTACATCTCCAGCGACGTCTATTCAACGCGCGTCCTTGACCGCGTGTGTCAGAGCCTCAGTAGTTTCGACCCGAAGACGCTGCGATTGGTTGGCGCGCTTGCGGATGGCTGGCAGATTGATCCTGATGGTCTGTGGATTCGTGCGCACATCAATCCGCGCGCGCGCTTTAGTGACGGTACGCCGGTGACCGCTGAGGACATTCGCTGGACCTACATGGACTTCATCAATAATCCGCTCATTGAGGCGGAGCGCGCTCGCAGCACACAGGACAACCTCAAGGAGGTAAAGGTGGTGGACGGTCTCACCGTCGACTTCATCTTTCAGGAGGCGTTCTTCACAAACATTCTGATCGCGCTGGGCAATCCGATTTTGCCCAAGCATTACTACGCGAAGTTTGAGCCGTCGCAGATCAATCAGGGCACGGGCATGACCATGGGTTCCGGCCCGTTCCGCCTGTCAAAGTTGCCATCGGGTCCGGAAGAACTTTCGAATCAGTGGACGCCCGGCGAAGAAGTGGTGTTGGTACGCAACGAGCAGTATTGGGCTGAGAAGCCTGCGCTGGAGCGCATGCGCTTCAAGAGTATTAAGGATGACCTTGGTCGATTGGTTGCATACCGCAACGGCGAGGGCTCGATGATGTTGCCGACATCGCCGCAGTACAACAAGGTTCTCAAGGAAGAACCAGAGTTTGAGAAATCAAACTATGCGCTCAAGTGGACCAACATGCGCTGCGGTTACAGCTTCATTGCGTGGCAGTGCGGGCCGCGCTCTGGCAAGAATTTGACGCCATTTGCTGACAAGCGCGTGCGCCAAGCGATGACCATGTTGCTTGACCGCGAGCGCATGATTCGTGATATCTGGGACGGGATTGGGATTGTTTCCAAGGGTCCCAACAATCCGGAGAGCCCCGCGAGTGACCCGGCGGTGAAGCCGCTGCCGTTCGACCAAGACAAGGCGAAGCAACTGCTTACCGAGGCTGGCTGGAAGGATCGCGACGGTGACGGCATCTTGGAGAACGAGAAGGGTGACAAGTTCACCTTTGAATACACCTACGCCACCGGTGGCGAAATCTCTGAGCGCCTCGCACGGTTCGTCAAGGACAGCTACGGGAAGGCCGGGATCATCGTGACGACGCGGCCGGTGGACTGGAGCCGTTACCAAGAGCTGCTCAAGCTGCGTGACTTTGATGCGATCACCATGGGTTGGGGCGCCAACGCGCCCGAAAGCGACCCGCGGCAGATCTTCCACTCCGAGAGCATCAAGGAGGGCGGCGACAACTTCACGCAGTGGGTCAACAAGGACTGCGACGCGCTCATCGAGAAGGGGCGTCGCACCATGGACGAGGCGACACGCATGGCAGTGTGGCGCCAGTTGCAGGCCTGCATCGCTGAGGACCAGCCGTACACCTTTGTCCGCGTTGCACCGTGGCTGCGCTTTGTAAAGCGAGACTTTGGCAATGTGAACACCTATAAGACCGGTTTGGAGCCGCAGGAATTCTTCCGCGTCTCTGGGAACGCTCAACCAACTCCTTCCGCCAACTGACGCGCTCCTGCGCTACCGATGCTTTCCTACCTCTTACGACGCCTCGCATTCATGGTTCCGACCCTCCTCGGAATCACGCTGATGGTGTTCATGCTGTTGGCGCTCGCGCCGGGCGGTATCGGCGCGGGGTTGGCAGTGCAGGGTGGACAGATGTCCGACACCAGTCGGGTGGCGCAGATGCAGGCGTATCTGGAGGATCGCTACGGGCTGAACGATCCGGTGATCGTGCAGTACGTGCGTTGGCTTGGACGCCTTTCGCCAGTGAAGTTTGGTACCCGCGATCTGCGTGACGGCAATGGCGAGCGCGTGCCGGCACCGCGCTCGATTGACGAACCACCGCTTGCGACGGCATTTCCAGTGCCAGTGGTGACGGTGCCGTCCGTGGTCATTGCCACCGGCGAAAGTGCGATCCCGCAATTCAAGAAGATGCAGCGCGAAGCGGAGGGAACGCGTCGCGACTACGTGGGTAAGGTGCGTCTCTTCAAGGACGCTATTGCGGACTACGCGCGTGCCGCAGGTAGCCCGCTGAAAGAACGACTGAACGGCAAGGGCGGTGCAGATCCGCGCGATTTCAGCGATGTTGCGTTTGATCATTCGAACGCGGCGTGGCCGAAGTTGGAGAAGGCGGCCGCGGATATGCACACTTCGCACACTGCCGCGGTGGTGGCGCAGGCGCAGGCGATGCAAGCGTTCCGTGCACACCCGTACCCAACCAGCGGCATCCCGCTCATTCCGGATGTGGTGAGCCTGGACACGCCTGACCTCGGCGTGGCATTCTCAAAGAACCGCCCGGTGTGGGACCTGATCGCCGCGGCACTTCCTGTCACGCTCCTCATCAATCTGATTGCATTTCCCATTTCGTATCTGATCGCGGTGCCGACCGGCGTGCTTGCAAGTGTTCGGCGCGGCGGCTGGTTCGATATGTTCTCCGGTTTCCTGTACTTGTCGCTCTATTCCATACCGACGGTGCTGGCTGGAGTCTTTGCCATTGGCTTTGTGGCAAACAAGCAGTATTTAGGCTGGTTTCCAGTGAGCGGA
This sequence comes from Phycisphaerales bacterium, assembly GCA_044349615.1. Lineage (GTDB taxonomy): Bacteria > Planctomycetota > Phycisphaerae > Phycisphaerales > SM1A02 > UBA966. Next base: position 415 of record JBIKQN010000263.1, on the reverse strand, counting down.
CTGCACGCGAGTGGATCCGAGGCGTTCGCATTCATGCCGTACACGGATGCCTCTGGAGTGTGGCAACGTGGCTACCTGTTCGACACGCTCTGGCATGTCGGTCTACCGGTTCTTTGCTTGGTGTACGGCAGTTTTGCTGTGCTTTCTAAGCAGACGCGTGCCTCCATGCTCGACAACTTTAGTGCGGACTACGTTCGCACTGCCAAGGCGAAGGGAGTGCCACGTAAGGATGTGGTGTTGCGTCATGTGTTCCGCAACAGCTTGCTTCCGCTGATCACCATGTTCGTTGGGATCTTCCCGGCGATGCTGGCTGGCAGCGTGGTGATTGAGCGCATCTTTAGCGTGCCCGGCATGGGTAGTCTGGTGATTGAGGCGATTGATCTGCGCGACCGCGAGTTGATTTTGGCGGACACAT
>JBIKQN010000262.1:0-3442 GCA_044349615.1 Phycisphaerales bacterium | reverse complement strand
ATGAATAACCGCCCGCCCCATGAATAGGGGCGGGCGGTTTGTTTGATAGCAAATCAATGGTGTAGGAGCAATCTCTCAGCGGCGACGGCGATGCAGCATCGCCAGTGCAAAGAGCGCCACGCCAGGTGCTGGCACGGTTTGTGGCGCGATGCTTGAGCCGAATACCCATGCGTCCGCACTGCCGTTGCCGAGAATGCGATCACCGGCGCCGAACATCGCCATTTCCCAAGCACCATCCACCTGCGTCCAGTAGTGCCAGTAGTTCTCGACTGGCCAAAGATCACCGCTGCCGTATTCATAGTCAGCTCCAAGACCAATCCCTGTCACAAAGCTGCCAAACGAAAAGGTGTCGTACGCCAGCGATGCACCACTGATGGACGAAGTGGCTAACTGCAGGGCAGCGAAGCCGTTCATGGGCGCGTCCCAACGGAGCGTGACCTCGTAAGCGTTGCCATTGGTGAAGTCCACCTGAATGGTGGAAGTGTTCACCCCGGTGCCTATTTGATAGTTGGCAACGATGCCTGCAAATGCCTTCGACTGAATAATGACGATTGCTGCGACAGTCGCAGCGGCGGACAATGTCCGGTGCTTAGAGAGCATTCCAGATCCTCTTTCCTGATGTGCGCAGGAAATTGCTATGTGCCTTGGACAACGGTCGACCCGACTCGCTCGTACCCACGCGGGCACGGCCTACGGTGACGCATTCGCTGCGGAATTTGACCGCATTCCTCCGAAGTCCAAGGGGTCGCGCACTGAGCGGCCGGGGGGAGGTTAGTCGGCAGGCGTCCGGTCTGGGGTACTTTGGTCGTGGTAATCACAAGAAGTCCTTCCTTTGCCACTCGGCTTACGATGCACGACCTTCGGAGAAACCCATGGCCGACCAACAACAAACCGATGCTCTCATTGCTGCTTTCCGCGCCGATCACGATCGCGTGAAGAAAGAGGTACAGAAGGCCATCGTTGGTCACGAAGAAATCATCGATGGCATTCTGGTGTGCCTCTTTGCTGGCGGTCACGCCTTGCTTGAGGGAGTGCCTGGACTTGGCAAGACACTCTTGATCCGCAGTCTTGCACAAGCCTTGCAACTGAAGTTTGGTCGCATTCAGTTCACCCCGGATCTCATGCCCGCCGATGTCACAGGCACAACCATTGTGGTTGAGACACCATCCGGCCGCGACTTTCAGTTCCGCAAGGGACCACTCTTTGCGCAGATTGTGCTTGCGGACGAAATCAACCGCGCCACTCCGAAGACCCAGAGCGCCATGCTTGAAGCGATGCAGGAGCGCAGCGTCACCGTTGGCGGCACGACACATCAACTCGATAAGCCATTCTTTGTGATGGCAACCCAGAATCCGATTGAGCAAGAGGGCACCTATCCGCTGCCAGAAGCGCAACTTGACCGATTCTTCTTCAAGCTTGAGGTTGGATACTCAACACGCGCTGACTTGCGCGAGATCTTGGCACGCACGACCGCGGGAACCATTGATGAGCCACAAAAAGTCATCGACGCCGAGACCATTATTCGTCACCAGAAACTTGTTCGCGCCGTGCGGATTTCTGACGCCGTACAGGACTATGCGGTACGCGTTGTCTTGGCAACGCACCCACGTGGACAGTTTGCAACACCGCTTGTGAATCAATTCCTGCGCTTTGGGGCAAGCCCGCGTGCGGCACAGACCATGGTGCTCGGCGCCAAGGTGAAGGCACTCTTGGCTGGTCGCGCGAATGTTGCAGTGGATGACATCAAGGCAGTGGCGCTTCCCGCGCTTCGACATCGTGTGTTGCTGAACTTCGAGGCCGAGGCCGAGGGTCGCGGCGCCGATGAAATCGTGACGAACATCCTTGAGACTGTTCCCGCTGCAGCAGCCGACTTTGCGACTCGGTGATATAGGGTCAGTCAGACCGCACTGGAGCTCAAGTTGGTTCGTGCGCTGGCGCGCGTGCAATAGGCGCGGCCGTTGGCCAGTCCTTCAAGCACATTATTGAATTGCAGCATCCCATGCCGTGTCCGGCGCCTGCCCAGGCACTGGACCACGGGTTCGGTCTGAATCCGGATTGCCACGATCGGCGGGGAACTCCGCGCACATCTGCGTGCCATGCGGCGCAACTGGGGAGTACACAAGCGTTCCGCCATGCCGCTCAACAAGCGCGCGCGCCACCGCGAGGCCGAGCCCTGTTCCACGCTGACCTTTTGTGCTTGCGAATGCCTCAAACAGACGCACTTGGTGTTCGAGCGGCACTCCTGGTCCGTTGTCACTCACTTGAACGCAAAATACGCTGCGTGCCCCATCGAGCGCACAGCGCACGGTGACGCAGCCACTTCGCTCGGGTGCGGCTTCCACCGCATTTGCAAGCAGGTTCAGAAGCACCTGATGAACAGCGTTTGCATCAATCGGTGCAGGCGGCATGGGTTCATCAACCTCCATGGCTAGCCGAACGCCACGTCGCTCCGCAGTGGATTTCATCAGTTCACAGGCTTCGATCACCACCGCTCCGATATCTGTTTCTTCGATTTCGAGTGGTCGATCCTTGGCATATGCAAGCATGTTCATGACGAGCCATGAAATGCGATCAAGATTCCGGGCAACTATCGGCCAGCCTTCGCGCGCCATTTCAAGATCGCCGCGTCGCAGTGCAAGTTCAACGGCATCGGCTCCACCACGGAGTCCTTGCAGGATGTTCTTCACACTGTGGCTGATGGTGGCCACCGTTTCGCCAATCGCCTGTAATCGAGCAGGGTCTGCCTCAGCTACAAGCGGCGTCACCATGCCGGGTTCCATGGCTTGGACACGCATCTGCGTTTCGCCGCAGCGAATGACATCGCCAGGGCGCAGGTGTACGCGAGTGTCAATGCACTGGCCATTCACCCATGTCCCGTGCGTGCTGCGCAGGTCGCGCAGGTACCAGTGACCTGAAGATGGCGTCAGTTCTGCATGGCGTCGACTCACGCTTGGATCAGTCGATCCCAGTGCCTCAGTGCTGCGACCGATGAGCTGCGGCTCGGTGTCGGGAAGTACATATTCCTTCCCGCTGTCCGGTCCAGCGATCACATGCAGCACGATCATCAGGTCATTCCTCGGATATGAGCTTGCGTAGATCTGCAGCGCGTTCTGCATCAATCAGTGTCAGTTGATACTCCTGCTCCCCTGCGCACTTGCGGTCTCCAAGTGCGAAGCATGCAAGACCAAGCACGTAGCGCGCCTGCACAGACTTTGGATCAGCGGCAATTGCTGCCTCAGCCAATGTGCGAGCATCGGCCCAGCGCTTGTCTTTGTACGCCACTACGGCGAGTTTCATCTGCGATGCAGCCACGCTCTCAGGCGATCCACTCTTTGCAGCAATCTCGTATGCGAGGCGTGCGCGTTCGACATCACCAGTTGCCTCAAGCGCCACACCTCGTTGTGCATGTGCCGACGGATGCGCTGGCGCTAGGGCAATCGCG
>JBIKQN010000261.1:0-3462 GCA_044349615.1 Phycisphaerales bacterium | reverse complement strand
GCGTAGCACTCGCCCGGCGTGCCGAATTGCTGCACTACCCCAAACTTCATGACCACCATGCGGTCTGCAAGCGTCATGGCCTCTTCCTGATCGTGTGTCACATACACCATGCTCGCGCGAGTGCGGCGGTGAAGCTCACGAATCTCTGCACGCATTTCAATGCGCAGTCGTGCATCAAGGTTCGAGAGCGGTTCGTCAAAGAGGAACACTTGTGGCTCACGCACGAGTGCGCGCCCGAGGGCAACGCGCTGACGCTGACCGCCAGACAGTGCGCGCGGCAGGCGCCCAAGAAGAGGTTCTATTCCAAGCGTGCGCGCAGTATCAAGAACTTTGCGATCAATGGCTGCAAGTTCTGCGCGTCGCTCTGCTCCGTGCAGCAGCATGCCAGCAATGCCGCCGTACTTCCTTCGTCGCAGCAATCCAAACGCCATGTTCTTCTCGACCGTCATGTGAGGGTAAAGCGCATAGTTTTGAAAGACCATCGCTACATCACGGTCCTTCGGCGGCAATTCATTGACCACGCGTTCGCCAATCGCCACGGTTCCGCCAGTAATCACCTCTAGTCCAGCAATCATGCGAAGCAGGGTGCTCTTGCCGCAACCAGATGGTCCAACAAGCACGATGAACTCGCCATCCTGGAATGAAAGGGTTGCCTCTCGGACAGCGCGAACATCGCCGGTGTAGGTCTTGGAGACGCGGTTGAGTGTGATAGTTGCCATGTGTTTCCTTCGCAAATCGTCCGGCGATGCCGGATATCCGTCGCCTTAGCCCTTCACCGCGCCCTTGCCTAAACCCTCAATGAATTGCTTCTGCGCAGCCAAGAACAACAAGATGCATGGCACCATGGTGGTCAAGCTAGCGGCCATCAGCAGGTTCACCTTGGTGATGCCGCCGTACTGATTACGGAAAGAGTTGAGTGCCACACTGAGCGTTGCTTGGTCATCGCTCTGCAGATAGATGAGCGGCGCCAAGAAGTCATTCCATGTAAAGATGAATGTAAAGACAGCGGTAATCGCCGTCACTGGTCGAGTGAGTGGCAGGATGACATGCCACCAAATTCCAAACCATCCTTGTCCATCAAGCCTTGCCGCTTCCAGAAGCGCTTCTGGTATCTGCGCAATGAACTGGCGATACATGAAGATGAAGAATGCGTTCCCAAAGAATGCCGGCACTACAAGCGGTAGGAAAGTATCAATCCAGCCAAGGTTTCGGAACAGGATGAAGAGCGGAATCATGGTGACCTGCGCAGGCAGCATCATGGTGCCGAGCATCACTAGGAACATTGGGCGGTTGCCTCGGAATCGCATACGCGCAAACGCCATGCCAACAAGGCTTGAACTGAGTGCTGTCCCTGCTGTTGCCAGGATGGTCACTACAACGCTGTTTGCCAGTGCGTCTAGAAATCCGGTCCAGCGCACGCTTCCCATCTGCATGAGTGCATCGGGGTAGTTCTGCCACTGCGGATCAGTTGGAACGAGCGCGGCAAGTCCGCCGCGCACCGTGGCTGCTTGGGCCGCTTCTGGAGTCTTCAGGCTCACAGCCACCATCCACCACAGCGGGAACAAGAATGCCACTGTTCCTACTGCCAAGAGCGCGTAAATAAAGGCTTTTTCCGTACGGCTACGCATGACTACTTTTTAAGCGCCTCGTAGTAGATGTGACGCGCACTTGAGCGCAGAATGACGACGGTCACTACCAGCACTACAGCAAGCAGAATCCACGCCATCGCCGATGCATAGCCCATCTCGTAGTACTCGAAGCCCTGGTTGTAAAGATAGAGCACATAGAAGCGTGTCAGATCACCAGGCTCACCGCCAGTCATCACAAACGCTTGCGTGAAGACTTGGAAACTGCCAATCACAGCCATCAGCACATTGAAGAGAATCACTGGTCCAAGCATCGGCAGCGTGATTCCGAGAAAGCGCCGCACTCGACCAACGCCATCAACTTCGGCGGCTTCGTTGAGTTCATCAGGAATGCCCTGCAATCCTGCAAGGTAGATCATCATTGAGCCACCAACGAACCAAGCGTTCATGATGGCAAATGCTGGCGCACCCCATACCTTGGCATCGGCGCCGAACCAATGTGGCGGCTCAAGACCGAATGGCGAAAGGATGGGCGCAAGCACAGAGTTCATCAGACCTGCATCGGAATCAAAGACCCACCGCCAGAGCACGGCGACGCCAACGCCCGCAAGGACGCTCGGGAGATACCACGCTGCACGGAAGAACGGAATGCCACGCACCTTCTGGTTCATGATGAGTGCGGCACCCAGCGCCATCAATTGCCCAAGCGGCACCGCCACCAAGACGTAATACAGGGTCACTGCAACGCTGGTCTTAAAGCGTGAGTCCTCCCATAGCAGTTGTTGGTAATTGCCAAGACCCACCCACTTTGCCTCGGAAAGCGTGGATAGTCCCCGCCAAGTAGTGAACGAAAGCAGCAGCGAGAGCACGACTGGGAAGGCCATGAATATCGCAAATCCAAGGATCCACGGTGACGCAAAGAGAAATCCGGTCCGCTCTTCGCGCGCCTCTTGACGGGGCAGGGGGTGCTTTCGGAACCACAGTACAGCGGCCGTTGCGATTGCAGGGATCACACCCATGATGACCACTGTGATCATGCTCCAAGGCATTGCCGGAAAGCCGCCGCGCCCGAGCGGACTGTCGCGCTCTTGCTTCCACAGTGTCTCGAACGCAGACACAGCATCCGGCAGTGACTTGTTGCCGGTCTTCAGACCTTCATCAAGGTTGCTCCCAAGCAGCTGTTCAAACTTCGCATTCGCTGGCCAATTGATCACCTTTGATGTTGGGATCGCATCAAGGAAGCCACGGTCATTCTCAGGCTTCTGCTTGTCAATGAATGCATCGCTTTCGGCAGCAGCGCGATTTGACGGGATGGCTAATCCAAGCCGTGCCTGCGCCTTCTGCCCTTCAACATTGGTCAGCCATCGAACCAATTTCCATGCATCATCTTTGTGCTTTGACTGCGCGGAGATGCTCCAAGACACAGTAAGAATGATGTTCGCGCGCTCGCTGCCGCGCGGAAGGGGAGCGAAGTCCCAATCGAAGTTCTGAATCCGTCGATACTCCGGTACAACCCAGCGACCGAAGGGTCCTGCCATGCCAACGCGACCGGTGCTAAATACGGCTGATCCTGTGGCGATTTTGCTGCGACCGCTTGTCAGGGCGCGCTCCTCGTCATGGCGCCACGCCCGTAGGCGTTCCAGTGCTGTCATTGCCTTGGGCGCAGACACCGTTACATCATCAAAGGTTTCTCCTACAACGTCGCAACCCTCAGTAAAGAGATAGGCCCGAACCATTGCTGGCCATGTGACAAACTCCGCACCCGTGAAATAATCGCCAGCATCATCTTTGGCTGCACCGATAGCGCGCGCCGTGTTGATGAAATCGTCCCACGTCCAATCTGGTTTCGGGAATGGCACGCCAGCTTTGCGGAACA
>JBIKQN010000260.1:0-3472 GCA_044349615.1 Phycisphaerales bacterium | reverse complement strand
ATTGCAGACGGGACGATTGATGTCCTTGCTACCGACCACGCACCCCACACCGAGGCTGAAAAGGCGCGCGATTTCGCCCATGCATCATTCGGCATCATTGGACTCGAACACGCTCTGCCACTGTATGTAGAGGCACTCGTAACGAGTGGCACCATCGGTTGGCCGCGCTTGATTGCACTGATGACTACTGGCCCAAGCAGACTTCTTGGACTTGACGCCATGGGGCTTGGCACGCTGCGCATTGGGGCACCGGCGGACGTCACGGTCATCGACCCCACCGCACAATGGACCGTTGATCTTGCCGCGAGCGTTTCTAAGAGTCGTAACAGTCCGTTCCAAGGGCGTAAACTCGTCGGTCGCGCGGTCCATGTCTTCGTGGATGGTCTGGCGCGACGATCACCACTCTCTGCAATGCCCGTGTAACACGCCGTGACCATGCAACGAGAACAAGTCGCCACTGCAGTACGCGAAATCCTTCAGGTGGACCTCAAGTTCACTGGGATGGATCTTCCCGATGATCTGCAGCTCATTGGCGGCGGTCTTGCACTGGATTCGCTTGACCTACTCATGCTCGTCACAGGCATCGAGAAACGATTCGGGCACAAGATTGCTCCGAAGAAACTTGGGAAAGACACTATGTCAAGTGTCGGGGTCTTCATCACCTTCGCGCACGAAGAGCTGCTGGCGGCTGGCAAGTGACGAACGGATCGCCGGAACAAGTCCTTCCACATCGGGCGCCGTTTCTGTTTGTTGATCAGATTTGCCACGTAGCGGATGGTGCCGCGCTCGCCACATGGGTTGTCCAGGGGGACGAAGACTTTCTGCGTGGGCACTTTCCGAACGATGCCATCATTCCGGGAGTTATCATCGGTGAGGCTTTGGCCCAGACGGCAGGTATTGCCTTGAGTTCCCTTCCCGGCAACGGCACCGGACCCCAGCGCTCTGGATTCTTGGCTCACATCAACCTGAAATTCCACACACCAGCTCGCCCGCCCTGCACGATTGATCTGAGTGCGAAGATCTCTGGTGGCATGGGATCACTGCACCAATTTGATGTGATTGCTCACTGTCAATCACAGCGATTAGCCTCAGGGGTGCTGGTCTTGGCGGTGCCAGCCACCACTGAATCAGAGTGACAATGACAACGGCACAACACCGCGGTAGTAACTCATGACACCTAGTTCCGTTGCATGACGAACGCCAACAAATCCCGCTGATTCCAACGCTGCAACGATGGTTGCTGGCCTGACTGCGTCTTCAATGGTTTTCGCCCAGTAGCGCATCATCGGGAATGTAGAGATGCGCGCACTCGCCAAGACACCAACTGTCGGTGCCACATGGCGCATCGTGAATCGAAAGAGAGGCGCTGCAACGGCGCCCTGCGCAGCCGTCACCTCAAGTATGACAATTCGCCCGCCCGGTCGCAGCACACGCCGAGCCTCAAGGAATGCAGTGTGCATGTCATCAATGTGTCGCAACATGTAGGCCATAGAAATGCAGTCAAATGATGCACTTGCAAACGGCAACTGCTCCGCACCACCCTGCACCGTCTCCCGAATCCCACGAGCACGTGCCACCGCCAACATTCCTGGGCTTGGATCAAGCGAAACCACCCTTCCGGACTCGCCCACAATCTCCTGCGCAAGCAAGGCACACAGCCCGGTTCCGCTTCCAACATCCAAATGGGACATGCCCGAGCGGAGCCCCACCGATTGCAGCATTCGTCGACGATAGCCGCGCCCGAGCCCAGCCAACATGGCGCCACTCGAACGGTCATAGCCAACAGCACTGCTATTGAATAATGCTTGTGTCCATTGTTCGCGAGCAGTTCGATCCTGCAGCAACCCTGGGCGGGAAACCACTGGAGGGCTGGCCGGCGCAGAGCGCAGCACTTTGCCGCTGGCGCTGCGCGGAAATTGCCTTACAAACGAAATTGTCCGAGGAACCGCATGTGCCGGAACGCGATCAGCGATGAATGCGCGCAGGGCTGCTGCATCCAACTGAATATTCGGCGACATCAACTCAATACGCGCAGCAACGCGGGTCAGGCCGTCCGCAAGGATCACTGGCTCAACAAGCGCAACGGACACATCAGGGTGCTCCTCAAGGGCAGCTTCGATGTCATACGGATTCACCTTCAGACCACCAACGTCAAACACTAACTTCACACGACCGGTGAGATGAAAGAATCCATCATTCGATCGGACACCAAGATCACCCGTTCGGAAGTAGTAGTCCTGTAGGTCCTCTTGACCGGATGCATCACCAAGGATTCGGTCAAAGGCTGCTGCAGACCGAACTGCGATCTCGCCCACCGTGCCTGCCTTCACATCCACCAGAGAGCTACGGCACAGTGGATCAACAACCCGAAGTTCCACGTTTGGAATGGGAGATCCACCGTTTCCGCGATCAAGCCAGATGGTGCCTACTTCGCTCGCTCCGTACAGGTCAACAAGTGGGATGCCAAGTGCCTTCTCAAAGCGAGACCGCACCGATTGGCGCAGTGACGATCCCGCAACAATGGCACAGCGGACGGCATGCTGTGGAATAGTCCTCGCAGAAAGCGCTGCTGCAGCCGCGGGTGCGAGCGGGAGTACGGTCACGCCGCTTGATATGAAATCATGGGCGCCTTCAATGGTGAACGATCCTTGCTGTCGAACCGCCGCGCCACTGAGAAGCGGAGCAAGAAATGCGTGCTCAAATCCGTATGCGTGATGCATTGGAAGAAACGAGCCGACCGTGTCACCACTGCGATAGAGCTGCGCATCAACGAGCCCACTCGCAACACAATCAACTGCGCCTGCGCTACGGTGAACAAACCGCGACATCCCAGTGGTTCCAGAGGAAAGCAGCACTACTCCGCCACAGGGTCGAACAGAATGCGCGGTGGACGTGGTCTCCGCACCGCTGTGAGCAAGTTCGCCTAGTAGCGCGCCATCAATGATGATGCTTGGTGAAAGTTCTCGCTGCACTCGATCCGTAATTGCGCGCGGCGCCGCACTCGGCATCAACAGCGCATCACAGCCAGCGAGCACCGTAGCTAGGTAAGCAACCCAGAACTGACCGCCGGACGGAACCGAAACCGCAACGAGTGAGCCCGCCGTGGCGCGAACCTCAATGCCTCGTGAAACCGTCACCACGGAGTTGAGCAGTGCGCGGTTGGTCCACTCGCGACCATCGGGGTCTGTGACGCGCACTTGATCCGGATCAGCAGCACACTGTTTCGAGAGTGCCCCAAGTAAACGAATCATTGCACGGCAACTCCGCGAGATAGTCGCGCGAGGGGTGCCCGGTCAGTCACACCATCGGGGCGCAAGCGAAACGGCCGCGTTCGCGGCGCAAATCGAACGCGGTTTTGCACCGCACACATGGATCGAAGTGCCATGCAGCGCAGTGCGGTTGCAGGCTGTACTGCGTCAAACTCGCCAGCCAACAGCGTGACAAATCCCCGCACCAATTCGCGTGGTAGGGT
>JBIKQN010000259.1:0-3473 GCA_044349615.1 Phycisphaerales bacterium | reverse complement strand
CAGCGGATTCGATTGCGCTTGCTAGTCGACTGCGCGGTCTTGGATACCAACCGTTTGGGACGGCGGATCGTCCAGGATCCGACTTTGATGCGGTCAGTGGAATTCTGTCCCTTCTCGGTGATAGCGCCGGTGCAGAACTTGTCATGGAAGCTGGCTTGGCCGTGGACCCTGCCGACGGTGCGCTTCTGAACAATCTTGGATTCGCGCGGCTTGAGCGGGGCTTGGCTGACGAGCGAACGGAACTACTGCTTGAACAGGCGCTCAGGTTGCGACCAAGCGATGCGGGCACGCTCGATTCCCTTGGCTGGCTTCGCTACATGCAGGGGAGGCTGATGGATGCGGATGGGGCTCCGGGAGCACTTTCCCTGCTGCAGCGCGCGGTGACTGGCGCTGGGAGTGCCTCAAGCGCCTTGCAGTGTGACCATCTCGGTGACGCTCAGTGGCGGGCAGGTGATCATGAAGGCGCACGTCGGTCATGGGCCGATGCTGTCCGTGTGGCTGACGGTGGTATTCCCCGCGAGCGCAGCATTGAGCTTCTTCGTCAGGTATTCCGCCGACAGGTTGGGTTAGCCGCGATCGACGCGGCGCGTTACCACGATGAGCACGATGGCATGGTGGCCGCCCGGGCGCGCGGTAAAATCGAAGCAGCGATCCGCGGCGCCGAGCCGGAAACCGCGCCCATCATGGTTGTTCCTCCCACATCCTCGACCACCGAATCCACCCCCACACCCACCCTAAAACCCACCCCCGAACCTAGGAAGCAGTAACGAATCATGGCAGGGCATAGCGTCTGGAAGAACATCAAGCACCGCAAGGCCGCCGTCGATGCAAAGCGCGGCAAGATTTGGTCGAAGTGCTCGCGTGCGGTGATCGTTGCGGCACGCCTTGGTGGTGCTGACCCTAAATTTAATTCGAGTCTTCGCATAGCAATTGATTCAGCGAAGGCGGCGAACATGCCGCGCGACACCATTGAGAAAGCCGTGAAGAAGGGGGCGGGCAGTGACGCGGCCGATCAGTACGAGGCCGTCCGCTACGAGGGCTACGGTCCCGGTGGTGTGGCGGTGATCGTTGATTGTCTAGTGGCCAATGTGAACAAGACCGCGCCTGAGATGCGGATCATGTTTGACAAGAATGGCGGCAACTTGGGTGTGCAGGGCAGCGTTACTTACAGCTTTTTGCATAAGGGCGTGCTCCTGATTTCTGCTGACGCGACGACCGAAGAGGCACTGTTTGATGTGGTGCTGTCGGCTGGCGCCGAGGATGTCTTGAGCGGCGAGGAAGGCTGGCAGGTCACTTGTGCGGTTGCGGACCTCGCCAAGGTCCGTGATGCCTTGGAGGCTGCCGCTATTGCCGTGGAGAACGCTGACTTCTCGTACATTCCCGTTTCCATGGTTGAGCTTGACGCTGCAACGGCAGCGCGCGTGGCGAAACTGGTGGCCGTGCTCGAAGAGCATGATGATGTCCAGAAGGTGCATGTCAATGCCGAGATTCCCGATGCCTGAAACACCCGCTGCATGCGTCCGTCTCGTTCGCACCATTTCAAACTTCACTGCAATGCGTTCAGCGTGTGCGGGTCTCGCGCTACTTGCATGTACGGTGCTGACTGGTTGTGGGCACTCGCAGGCGTGCCAGTTTGATGACCAACCGCGTGATGATGTTTGGTTGGCCATGGTGCAAGCGTCACGCGCACCGCGTTATCGAGACTGGATTGTTGTTGAGAACAAGGTGAAGGTGGACGATGCTGCGCACCGCATCACTGTCTATCGAGATCTGCGCCGTGACTTAGTAGAACCGGGTCTTGAGCCGCAACGTGAAGAGGTGCAGTGGCGATTCTCCGCTGTGGTCTCTGCGCAAGCGCCCACCACGGTCACGTTCTCTTCACCGGACTGGGCAGTACCGGCACACTTCTGGAAGGAAGCGGATCACTTCTTCGGTCAGGTGCGCATGCGCCTCGGGGAACTTGGTCCTGTGCGACCAGTGCCGGGTGATCCCATGGGTGGCGCTCCTGCGGCCAGTTCGCGCGATCCGAGCACACCCGGACAAATGTCAGAAAAGCCCACAGAAGGGCAACTCGCTGCACCATGAATGCAGTTCCGCCCACTCGTGACATCCGTGTCATTGCCACCTCGTTGTTGGCGCTCGCGTGGTTCACGTTGCCATTGGCGTTCAGCATTTTGCTCTTTGCACAACTTGCCATGATCACTGACTGGCTCCGCGGACATCAGGAGCTTGGTCCGTGGATTGCAGCGGGCGGGTTCGCGATGTGCGCTGGCTTTGGCTTTCTGCCGACCTATGCGCAGGCGGTCTTGATGGGCTGGGTGTTCGGCACTGCCGTTGGCGTGCCGATTTCGGTTGGCGGTTACGTGGGCGGCGCGGTGTTGGGCTACGGTATCTCTCGAATGGTGACTGGTGACGCGATCACGCGACGCATTGACGACCACCCGCGTTGGCGTGTCGTGCGATCATCGCTCGTAGAGGCCAGTACATGGCGCACACTTGGCCTAGTGGCGCTCTTGCGATTCCCGCCGAATTCGCCGTTCGCATTCACCAACTTAGTGCTTGCAGCTTCGGGAGTTCGATTTGGACCGATGATCATCGGATCAATCCTTGGCATGTTGCCGCGCACATTCATCGCCGTATGGGTGGGGGCACAGGGCGCGGCAACGGGCGCAAAGGACCTGAAGGAGTTGATGGAAAGGCAAGGCCTCTTTGCGCTCGCGATCGGCTTCGTCATTCTGATCGGCGTGCTCGCGATCATGCAACACGTTGGCAAACGCGCGCTCGCAGCTGCAGGCCTGTAAATAAATAGGTGCCGTCCACCCCTGTCCCCATTTTCCGCGGGAAGTGAGTGGTGTGTTCCACCGCGCCCTCCGTTGCGCGCGGGGCCCTCGGACGCGGACGGCTGCGCTCCACCAGGTTCCGCTAAGCCTCGGGCGAAACTGTTCGTCCGGTTGGCACCCACGAGTCGCACGTCCGAACAAATGGTGTCCGGGGTATCCCCGCACCTATTTCTCGTCTAGAGCACCTTACTGGTCGGCAATCGTTTTACTGGACCGCAATCGCCTGACGAGGACAGCGGCTGAGCGCCGCTTTGTCCTCTCCGGCGAGTGCGGCCAGGAACAATTTTTCGGGCGCAGCGCAGTGAGAACGAGTCGAAGACTCCAATGCGGGCAAGGTGGCGTTGCGCGAGTTCCGATTGAAGCTTCTGAAGTTCAGTGAGGACCACTGGGAGGGTGGGCACCTGAGAAAGGTTGCCGCGGCATAGGGCTGGCAGGAATCGCAGGTGGTGGGGCGGTTCTATCTGATCGCCATCACCTTTGGCGATTGTGGTGCTGGTGAGCTTAAAGTTGCGGTGATGGGGGCGTAGAAGCGGCTAAGCGTCAAGTTTATGAACAAAAAAACTTGACAGACCATCGAGTTTGACCGATGATTATGGCATGCGCACACAGCCCTCAAATGCATTGCTATCGGGC
>JBIKQN010000258.1:0-3474 GCA_044349615.1 Phycisphaerales bacterium | reverse complement strand
TGCAGGCGTTGGCCTCGACAAGTTGGAGAAGGAAGCGATTCGTCAAACTCTTGCCATGACTGCTGGGAATCGTGAGCAGGCTGCGCAGATGCTTGGTATCGGCGAACGCACGCTGTACCGCAAGTTAAAGGAGTACGGTCTCCGCTAAACGCGGCTCCGCTCCACCATGAACATGGACAAGCAGTTGGATCTGCCTGCAGAGAGCGCACCAAGTGGCGAACTTCGCCTGACAGGTATGCCATGGACGCTGTGGCGCCATGTTGCCTGGGAGCTCCTTCGCGTATTCGCAGTCACTACCTCTGTGATTGTGACGGTGATTGCTTTCGGTGCCGCAGCCAAGCCGCTCGCTGACAATACGATTGGTGCGAACACGATCTTCAAATATGTGACGCTCGCCATGGTGCCGATGTTGCAATTCGCCATGCCGTTTGCGGCAGGCTTTGCTTCAACATTGGTGATGCACCGATTCGCCACTGATAACGAAGTCACGGCCATGTCTGCCTGTGGGATGGGATATCGAAAGATCTTCGCTCCGGTGGCAATTCTGGGCGGCACCCTGTGCGTGGTGATGCTGGTGCTGGTTGCATTCGTTGTCCCGCATTTCTGGACGCGTATGAAGGAATTGGCCACGGCCGATGCAACGCAGGTCCTGATTGCAGCTGTCAGTCGCGGCGAGGCAGTGGTGGCTGACAAGATGATGATTTACGCAGATGCAGCGCGAGAGGTGGACCCTCCTGCAGAGCTGGGCATCAAGCGCAGGTTGCTACTCACTGGCGTTGCAGCCATTGAACTTGACCAGGCGGGTGGAAGCACCATCGCCACCGAATTCACTGCGGAGGATGCCGCTGTCGATATCCATGAAACACCCCGGGGAATGGTTGCAAAGATTTCGCTCATGAATGCCACCGTGGTGCGCCCATCGGAAGGCGCCATTGTCACTGTGCCGCTTGCGGAGCCAGAAGCATCGTCGCTCTACAGTGGCTTTGAGCGTGGACCGAAGTTCTTAGCCGTCCAAGAAATTCTGGATCTGCGCGGTGATGTTGATCAGTCGGAGACCGTGGTCGCGGCGAAGCGTCCTCTCTCTGCCGTCCTTGGTGAATTAGAACTTTGGCGCTGCATCGAGCCTACGGTTGCGAACGGCATCATTGAAATGACGGAGCCGGGATCTGAGCGCATGTTCCGTATCACCCAAGTGGCGGTGAAGAATGGCCAGTTGCTTCCGGCAAATGGTCACGATGACTTCTTGCTCTTCGAACTATCGAAGGGGAAGCAAATTCGCAGTGCTCATGCCTCCGCTGGCAGCCTGCGCGCAGTCAGCGAGGCTGGCTTTGAACCGCGATTTGTGCTGATCATCCCTGGCTCCACGCAGGCGAAGGATCTGGTCACTGGACTTCCGGGTCGCTGGGCGCCGCGCATCGACGACCTGCTCCCAGTGGGTTGTTCTCCCAAGGATTGGTCATCACTTCCGAGCTCAGAGGTCCTGCGTGCCGCGCGGGAGTTCCC
The DNA here is from genome assembly GCA_044349615.1 of Phycisphaerales bacterium. Lineage (GTDB taxonomy): Bacteria > Planctomycetota > Phycisphaerae > Phycisphaerales > SM1A02 > UBA966. The sequence goes on along the minus strand of JBIKQN010000258.1, from coordinate 1,971 downwards.
CACGACTCTGACCATTGCGCCCCTTGCAGCCATGCGTGCGCAGCTACCTCAGCAGATAGCACGTCTGCAATTGAAGCGGGATGATGTGGTGTGGGAGTGTGATTCGCACATTGCCAACCGATTTGCACAGTCGGCCAGCATCGTGTTGGTACTTCTCCTTGGTGCCGCGATGGCGGTAGCGCTGAAACGCGCCATGCCGCTCACGGTCTATCTCTTGGCATTCATTCCAGCGGTCACCAATATCTTTATGGTCTCTGGTGGTCAGTTGCTCATGTCCAACGGCAGTATGTTCGTTGGCTCCGCTTTGATGTGGGGCGGCAATCTCTTGCTGCTTTCGGTGTTGTATGTGACATGGAGGCGCATCGTCCGGAACTGAACCGACGAGCAATGAAATCAATGCGCATCCTCGACCGAACGATCATTGGCAGATTCCTTTGGAACTTCTTTGTTCTATTCACGCTGCTGTTCATCTTTGCATCATCAATCGATGTGATTCTGCAGATGCAAAAGTATCTGCGTGCGGCATCATTCGTGGTTGAAAACGGCACCTACAGCAATCGAGCCGTTGCATTCGTTGCCATGATCGTGCAGTTCCACGGTCCGCGTGCGTTTCAGTTCTTCCAGTTCATGGTGGGGCTTGTTTGCATCGGTGCCATGGGCTTCACCTTTTCGCAGATGCACCGCACGCGGGAGTTGGTGGCAATCATGGCTGCTGGTGTCCCGCTTCGTCGATGTGTGTGGGCAGTTCTGGTGGCGTCCTTGGGTCTCAACCTGGTTGGCGTACTGAATCAGGAGTTCGTGCTGCCAAGCTTTGCAGATCAGTTGATGCTTGACCATTCAGACCTGGGTCGGCGTGATCGTGCTTCATTTCCGGTGACAGTCACCCGCGATAGCGCTGGTAATTTGCTGTATGCATCGAGCTTTGATCCAGAAACCCGTCGAATCACTGGGTTCTTAGGGCTTGAGCGCGACGAGCGCGGTTCGCTTGTGCGCCGTACGACCGCGCCGTCAGCACTGTGGGACGAAGCCCGATCAACCTGGGTGTTGACCGGTGGCACGGCCGTGCTCCGCGACGCAGCGGTCCGCGATGGCGTGACCCAGTCTCCGCCACCAGTTCCTGCTGCTGAGTGGAAGACGGATCTTTCGCCCAAGGCGATCACTGCGCGGCACTATCGGCTCTTTGCGCAGATGCTTTCAAGCGTTGACCTTGGCAAGCTTGCAGAAGCTGGTGCTTTGGAGCGCTCGCAGGCTGACCGAATGCAGTTTGGACGTGTGGGTTCAGTGCTCGTCAATTTGCTGGTACTGGCAATTTCCGTGCCGTTCTTCCTGAAGCGGGGACCGGCCAACATGTTGCAGATGTGCATTGCCGCCGCCGCCATTGCCGTGCCAGCAACCATCATTTCTGCCGTTGTCATGGCTGCGCCGATCAGTGGATTGCCAGCGGCCGTGGCGGTTGCCATACCGATTGCACTACTTACCCCTGTGGCGGTGGCCCGGATCTCGTGGCTTCCATCCTGACGCGGTTCCATCCGTCTGCGAGCGCATCGTCAAAGATGGTTGGCTTGGCAGTGCGAACGAGTTCTTGTGCAAGCTGATCCATGCGCGCGCGTTCTTGGGCGATACGTACGGCGCGCGCCGCGTCTTCGTGAACTGCGCTGAGCGGGACGCCATCGCCGGGAATATCACCTTCGTAACGAACGATCACGTAACCAGTTCCTACAAGGACTGGTGCGGATACCCCTCCAACGGTCGTGACTGACCAGAGTGCCTCGCGCACGGCTGCTGGTACTCCGGGATCGAGTTTGCTCATGGGGGAGATCAGGCCGCCGCGTGCTGCGCTGACATCGGTACTGATTTCAGCGGCGATGTCCTCGAAACGGTCGCCCTTTGCCAATCGATCCGTGACGCTCTGTGCGCCGCGTAGGTCCGGAACAGAAATCACTCGAGGTCTCCGCTTTGGTCCGTGTGCTG